>JAJFJI010000100.1 GCA_021774205.1 Nitrosomonas sp. | reverse complement strand
TCTGCGTTATGGCCATTTTCAACATTGGGCTGGCCTGAAGAAACGCCAGAAGTTAAAACCTTTTTACCAACCTCAGTGTTGATAACAGGTTTTGACATCATCTTTTTTTGGGTCGCGCGGATGGTGATGATGTCCCTGCATTTCACAGGCAAGGTACCATTTAAGGAAGTGTATATTACCGGTCTGATCCGTGATGCAGAAGGACAAAAAATGAGCAAATCAAAGGGTAATGTACTCGATCCGTTGGATTTAATCGATGGCATTACGTTGCCTAATTTGATCAAAAAGCGTACCACGGGACTCATGAATCCTAAACAGGCTGAATCAATTGAAAAAAATACCTGCAAACATTTTCCAAAAGGAATTCCAGCCTTTGGCACCGACGCATTACGCTTTACTTTTGCCAGCCTCGCCTCTCATGGCCGCGACATCAAATTTGACCTGCAACGTTGCGAGGGTTATCGAAATTTTTGCAACAAATTGTGGAATGCGACGCGTTATGTGTTGATGAACTGCGAGGGAAAGGATACGGGCCTAGTTGACACATCACCACTGACGACTTCTGCTGCTGACAAATGGATTATTAGCCGTTTGCAACAAGCAGAGCGTACGATTGAGCAAGCATTTAGCAATTATCGTTTCGATATCGCATCGCGGGAAATCTATGAATTTGTATGGGATGAATATTGCGACTGGTATGTGGAGTTGGCCAAGGTACAGTTAAACAGTGATGATGACACTGTGCAGCGAGGAACCCGTCGTACTTTGGTTAGCGTGCTGGAGGCTATACTGCGCGTTGCACATCCTGTTATTCCTTTTATCACCGAAGAACTTTGGCAGAAAATAGCGCCGTTAGCTGGCAAAACGGGTGCCAGTATTATATGTCAGCCATATCCTAACGCCGATTTGGAGAAAATTGACCAGGAAGCGATTAAAAATATCTCACTTCTTAAGGAAATCACCAACGCTTGTCGTACGTTACGTGGAGAAATGAATTTATCCCCCGCTCAGAAAGTCCCATTACAAATCACTGGAGAACAACGAATGCTGACTGAATTTTCTCCTTACTTGCTGGCCATGGGCAAATTGTCGGATATGGAAATCATGAAAGGCGATTTACCCGCCGCCGATGCACCGGTTGCCATTGTTGGCGAATTCAGGCTAATGCTGAAAATCGAAGTGGATGCGGCAGCGGAAAGCGAACGTTTAATGAAAGAAATTTCCCGTATTGAGGGAGAAATTAGTAAAGCAAGCAGCAAGCTTGGCAATCCAAGCTTTATTGAACGTGCACCAGCAAAAGTTGTCACGCAAGAAAAAGATCGCTTAGCCGGATTTAATGCAACATTGGATAAGCTAAAAGAGCAATTACGAAAACTGGGGTAGAAAATTTAGCTCAAATTTGCGCCGAGAAGTGTCAAAACGTTTTTTTATGATGTTTGTTGATCTTTTAACACTTTGGCAATGCGTCGCTTTGCCTCGTCAGCAAGTTTGAATCCGATTTTTTTTCCGGAGTGACGAGAAACCTCTCGCAAGAAGTTGAGTTGCTGCGTAAAATTTGAACAACTACGGCATAATAACAGATGCAGCTTTAACGCCATATTTTGCCTGAATGATAATTTCTCATCCATCGCCCTCGAAGCTAACTGACTTGCCTTTTCACAATTTAACATACAATTTTATAATTTTTTAATCCACCCAGTGCATCTTTAAACAGTGACCAAGTGCTAACCGGGCACGATGCATTAGAACCCAGACATTAGTAGGTGTTAACTCGAAATCCTTACAAACATCTTCACTACTCAGGCCATGAATTTCTTTAGCCAGGAATACTTCAGCTTGCTTCGGTTTTAGGCCAGACAAGCATTGCTGAAAAATTCTCCAGAATTCTTTTTGCTCAAAAGCTGATTCTGGGTTAGGAAATGCATCCGGCTTGTTGACCCAGCGACCATTAGATTTGAAAAAATAATCTAACTTATCGTTATCATCCTGATCAACCAAATCACCCATGACAAATTCCCGTCCCTGACGCCGAAAAGAATCAATCAACTTATGTTTGAGAATGCCTGTTAGCCAGGTTCTAATTGAAGAACGGTTAGCAAAAGTATCTTCTGATGTTATCGCTGCCAGCAAAGTTTCCTGAACCAAATCTTCAGCAAGATGTTTGTCTTTTACTCGCAGGAATGCATAGCTGAATAGGTAGTCGCCATATTCTTCCAGCCATGTTTGTGAACATGAATTATTATCCACCATGATTGAAAAAATTTAACCAAAGAAAAAGAATCATAAGTTATACCTTTTTACAGAAATCCTGAAAAAATGCTTTTGAATTTAAAATCGGTGATACTTCCCAAGTTCTATTAGCAACAACTAGTCTGCGTCTGTATTGGCGGGCATTTTACTGTGCCATAGGAGCAGAATACGCAACAATCACCCTGCTTGGGCCGCAGCAACGCTTTGCACGCCGTACACTCATAGAAATACTGACAGGCATTTGTCGACATGGCTTCCCGTTTGGTAAAATGGCAAAATGGGCAAGTTAAATCTGATTCCAGAATAACGGCTTTCATTGTCGTCTATTCCGTAATTCCATGCAAGACCCGCAACTCGTCGATCATCTGGCGTTCATCGCCTTTCCAAATACCATCATTCCCAGTATAAATATCAGCAAGCGACTTACGCCCCACCACACGGCGAATAAAGTTAATCATCGTGTCGGCAACGCCGTTTGGATTATCCGTGGCTGGAAAATGTCCCGCTCTTGGTATGTAGGTAATCTGAACGTCATCCGTACCAACCACATTAGCAAATCGCTGCGTTTGTGCTGCTGGCATCATATTGTCATATTCACCCCACATGATCAATGTTGGCGTCGTAATCTGTTGGTAATCAACGCCATTTGGATTGTATTGCGAATGATACGGTAACAACAGGGCGGGACTGAGTATCGCCGCCCGGTCGGACAATACGCGCATATTGTGCAATTTTAATCGCATGGTGGTTGATTTTGCGACATCTGAAATACCATCCCTGGCGCTATTTCGCTCATAATCCACATCGACGTAAGGAAAGGTAAGATAACGTAAATTATACTGATTGTATTTGGCAGGATCATGCACCATAGATTTTAGTATCTGCACCAGTGTCTGATCAAAAGCGGCAAACAACATGGAAAACTGGTTATCACCTTCCGGTGTATTGGGAATTTCTGCCGCCCGGCCAATCGCTTGTATCTCATTGACTGGATAACCATCAAAGGCAATTGGATCCACCTGTATCAGAGCGTTTAAGCGGTCGTTAAATTTGGCCGCGTAATGTGAAGCAATGCCGCTTCCCCAGTCGTCAGCGACAAATATGAACTCGCGGCCAGGATATTCCTGCTGCATCAGTTTCTCAATGTAGTCGGCATCATGTATCCAGTGCCAGCAATCATTTGGCGCCGGGTTGTTTTTCCGCCCATAAAGGCGTGGCTTTGAGCTCTCACCCATCCCCAGCATATCAATCGAGATGGTTTCACAAAAACGTGATATCTGCCCCTGCACTTCTTCCCATTGCGTACGATTGGTTGGAACACCATGCAAAAAAAGAACGAGCGGGCCTTTGTTGCCCATTTTTGTCCAAGCGATCTCAAAATCATCCGACCAAACGGTTTTTGTGCTATGTGGTCCACCAATTTGCAACAATCCTTCTGTCGGCGCTTTATAACGAAAGATTCCGTATTCAGGAGCCCCTAATGGACGATATATAGACATATCAGGTGCATTTCCCGCCGACCGGACAGGTGAATGACTGAACGCGCTATAAAAGCTGCAATCATTTGGCGCAGATGACTTTGTACTCATTATTATTTCCTTTTTTACGATTAGTCATTTTTATATAATCTTTGATTAGCATAACTAATCATTGCTTATCAAACTGTATAATCTGTACGATATAATCGCTGAAGTCAAGTAATTTATGGCAAGAAACCGACGATATTTTTTATAAGCACGCTGGTATTACTATTTTTGAAATTGATTGATGTAATGTGAGAAATAGATCTCTATAGCGAGAACATATGAGAACGACTGCAGATACAACTGATGCGCTTCTAAACATTAAACAGGCGGCAAAGATGCTGAATGTCAGTGAAATATCGCTCAGGCGTTGGAGTGATGCGGGCATACTGCCATGTTTGCGTATTGGTGGCAGGCGTGCGCGGCGTTTTCGCCCAGCTGATTTACTAGCCTATCTTGAGAAAACTTCCTTGCCTGCAGATGATGCAAAAGTCGGGCGGGCAATAGGCCGGATTGCGCATATCGAGCTTGAAGGAATTTCAATTGATTATGGAAGCCACCTGTGCGCTTTCTATGAAACTGATCCAGGGCGGTTAAAATTGGCATTACCATTTTTACTGGGTGGGCTTCAAAATAGTGACCGTTGTTTCATGGTGGCAACGCCTGGAGTACAGTCAAGTATATTGA
>JAJFJI010000099.1 GCA_021774205.1 Nitrosomonas sp. | reverse complement strand
TCGTACGCTGAATAATGAAATCGTTCCAATGTTGTGTGGTACGGCCTTTAAAAATAAGGGCGTGCAAGCGATGCTGGATGCAGTGATTGACTACTTGCCGTCACCGGTGGATGTTCAAGCAGTTGAAGGAGAAAGTGAAGCCGGAGAGATCATTCAGCGGAAAACGAGTGATGATGCACCGTTCTCAGGATTGTCTTTTAAAATTGCAACGGATCCATATGTGGGTCAATTAATCTTTTTTAGGGTTTACTCGGGAGTTGTTAACTCGGGTGATTCGGTTTATAACCCGGTTAAAGGACGAAAAGAGCGACTGGGTCGAATATTGCAAATGCATGCCAATCAGCGTGAAGAAATAAAAGAAGTTCGGGCGGGTGATATTGCGGCAGCTGTCGGCTTAAAGGAAGCAACAACAGGGGACACGCTGTGTGATCCGAAAAATATTATTACATTAGAGCGTATGATATTCCCGGAGCCTGTTATTCATGTGGCGGTTGAGCCAAAGACTAAGCTAGATCAGGAAAAAATGGGAATTGCACTGAATCGCTTAGCGCAGGAGGATCCTTCTTTTCGGGTACGAACCGATGAAGAGTCCGGTCAAACTATTATTTCTGGTATGGGAGAGTTACATCTTGAAATTATTGTTGATCGTATGAAAAGAGAGTTTAGTGTTGAAGCAAATGTTGGTGCGCCACAAGTTGCATATCGCGAGGCAATCAAGAAGCAAGTAGAAATTGAAGGAAAGTTTGTCAAGCAGTCTGGTGGTCGTGGGCAGTATGGGCATGTTTGGTTGAAAATGGAACCGAATGAAGCTGGTAAAGGTTTTGAATTCATAGATGAAATTAAAGGTGGCGCAGTTCCACGTGAATATATCCCGGCGGTAGAAAAGGGACTTAATGAAACATTGCCCAATGGTGTATTGGCAGGATATCCAGTGGTTGATGTGAAAGTCACTTTGTTTGATGGTTCATATCATGATGTTGATTCCAATGAAAATGCTTTCAAAATGGCAGCGTCAATGGCGTTTAAAGATGGGATGCGGAAAGCAAATCCAATACTGCTTGAACCGATGATGTCAGTAGAGGTTGAGACACCTGAAGATTTTATGGGTAATGTTGTTGGGGATTTGTCTTCTAGGCGGGGTATGATTCAAGGAATGGATGATCTTCCGGGTATGAAGGCTGTGCGAGCAGAAGTGCCACTAGCGGAAATGTTTGGATATTCAACTGCATTGCGTTCAGCGACACAGGGACGCGCAACATATACGATGGAATTCAAGCATTACTCAGAAGCTCCAAAGAGTGTTGCTGAAGCGATTATCAATAAAAAAGATTAAATGAGTGTAAAGGAAGGATCATGGCAAAAAGTAAATTTGAGCGATCGAAGCCGCATTTAAATGTTGGTACGATAGGGCACGTAGATCATGGCAAGACCACGTTGACAGCGGCGATTACGACGTTATTGACGAAGAAATTTGGTGGTGAAGCGAAGAGCTATGATCAAATTGACTCGGCGCCTGAAGAGCGGACACGTGGTATTACCATTAATACGGCGCATGTTGAATATGAGACGAATAATCGACATTATGCGCATGTTGATTGTCCGGGGCACGCGGATTATGTTAAGAACATGATTACGGGTGCGGCACAAATGGACGGTGCGGTCTTGGTTGTGTCTGCGGCTGATGGGCCGATGCCGCAAACCCGTGAGCATATTTTGCTGGCGCGTCAGGTAGGTGTTCCGTACATTATTGTGTATATGAACAAAGCGGACATGGTCGATGACCCTGAATTGTTGGAATTGGTGGAAATGGAGATACGGGAGTTGTTGTCCAAATACAATTTTCCTGGAGATGATACGCCAATCATCATTGGTTCTGCGTTGAAAGCGTTGGAAGGGGATCAGAGTGACATTGGTGAGCCATCGATTTTAAAGTTGGCAGATGCGCTGGATAGTTATATACCGGAACCGGAGCGAGCGATAGATGGTGCTTTTTTGATGCCGGTGGAAGATGTTTTTTCCATTTCAGGTCGTGGTACGGTAGTAACAGGCCGTGTCGAACGCGGTGTTGTCAAAGTAGGTGAAGAAATTGAGATTGTTGGATTAAAGCCGACATTGAAAACGGTTTGTACTGGCGTGGAAATGTTCAGGAAGCTACTTGACCAGGGTCAGGCGGGTGATAATGTTGGCGTGTTGCTACGTGGGACCAAGCGTGAAGAGGTTGAGCGTGGTCAAGTATTAGCCAAGCCGGGCAGCATTTCGCCACATACTAAGTTTACCGCAGAGATATATGTGCTGAGCAAGGAAGAAGGGGGTCGTCATACCCCGTTTTTCCCGGGATATCGTCCACAGTTTTATTTTCGCACGACTGACGTAACAGGGTCGATTGAATTGCCGGCAGGAACAGAAATGGTGATGCCCGGTGATAATGTTTCGGTGACGGTAAATTTGATTGCGCCGATTGCAATGGAAGAAGGTCTCCGTTTTGCGATACGTGAAGGCGGCAGAACTGTCGGAGCCGGTGTGGTTGCAACAGTGATTGAATGATTAACGGGGTTAAAGATAATATTTGGGTATTTTTCCCGATAGTTCTAAGTCTTCATATCCGAAGTACCTGAGGTTAAGTAAATATGGAAAGCCAGAAAATTAGAATTCGTCTCAAAGCATTTGATTATCGATTAATCGATAAATCGGCTATTGAAATTGTTGATACTGCCAAACGTACAGGTGCTGTTGTAAAAGGCCCCGTTCCATTGCCGACAAGGATTGAGCGCTTTGATGTATTGCGTTCACCGCATGTCAATAAAACATCGCGTGATCAATTTGAAATACGAACACACTTACGGTTGATGGATATTATAGATCCGACAGATAAAACCGTTGATGCGTTGATGAAGTTGGATTTGCCAGCGGGTGTGGACGTAGAAATAAAGTTGTAAATTAAGGAAATATAATTCAGGATAGATGGCATCATATTTGCTAAATTGAGTTAAATTAGCTTAAGAATCATGTTACATGGTCGGTCATTTTCAACGACACCTTGCTAATTAAGGGTAAAAAATGAGTTTAGGATTAATTGGTCGAAAGATCGGCATGACCCGTATCTTTAAAGATACCGGTGAAAGCCAGCCAGTTACTGTGCTGGATGTGTCAGATAATTACGTCACGCAAATCAAAAAGTTAGAAACGGATGGATATGCGGCAGTACAGCTTTCTTTTGGCAAACGTCGGGCCAGCAGAATTAATAAGCCGTCGGCTGGGCATTACAGTAAAGCAGGTGTTGAGGCAGGTCGATTGCTGAAAGAGTTTCGTGTTGCTGGGGAGGAGATAGGCGATTTATCAAGTGGCGCAAAAATAGGGCTAGAAATATTTAGTATCGGACAAAAAATTGATGTCACCGGTGTTACGATTGGTAAGGGCTATGCAGGTGCTATAAAAAGACATAATTTTTCATCGAATCGAGCCAGCCATGGCAATTCGAAGGCGCATAATCTTCCTGGATCAATTGGAATGTGTCAGGATCCAGGGCGCGTTTTTCCAGGTAAGCGGATGTCGGGGCGTATGGGTGGTGTACGTTGTACAACTCAAAACCTTGAAATAATAAAAATTGATGAGACGAGAAATTTATTGCTTGTGAAAGGATCAATTCCAGGATCAAAAGGAAGAGATGTTTTGATTCACCCAAGTGTTAAGAAGCCGAATACCCAGGTTGCTGGAGAAACTAGTAAGAAGGCAGGTGCGTGATGGAAGTTAAGCTTGTGAGTGAGAATGAGCAGTCGGAAGCCAGTATTGCTATATCAGATACAGTTTTTGACCGTAAATATAACGAGCCATTAGTGCATCAGCTGGTTACATCCTATTTGGCAAATGCACGCAGTGCAAATCGGGCTCAAAAAGAGCGTTCAGACGTTTCTAAATCTAATCATAAGCCTTGGCGACAGAAAGGAACTGGTCGCGCACGCGCTGGTACAGCAGCAAGTCCGTTGTGGCGTGGAGGCGGACAAATATTTGCGAATAGTCCTGATGAAAACTTTAGTCATAAAGTCAATCGTAAAGCATACCGTGCTGGTATGAGTGTTATTTTTTCTCAACTGGTGAGAGATAACCGTCTGTTGGTAATTGATTCATTCACCGTTGAACAACCTAAAACTAAAGAATTATCCTCAAGGATAAAGAATTTAGGGCTTGATGAAGTGATGATCATTACAGATAAAATAGATAATAATTTGTATTTGTCGGCACGAAATATCCCGCGTTTAAAAGTGATTGTGGCAAGTCAAGCTGATCCATATAATTTGCTGCGGTATAAAAAAATACTCGTTACCGCTGAAGGAATAAAAAGGATTGAGGAATTAATGACATGAGTAATATATCCTTTGATAAGCATGAAAGATTAATGCAGGTTATTTTAGCGCCACAAGTTTCTGAAAAAGCGACTTACTTGGGTGAAAAGTATAATCAAGTGATTTTTCGCGTATTGCCAGATGCAACAAAAATTGAAATTAAAGCTGCGATCGAATTGCTATGGAAAGATCAAAAGATTGAAGTGGGTAACGTGCAAGTAGCCAATGTTAAGGGCAAGCAGAAAAGATTTGGCCGTCACATGGGAAAGCGCAGTAACTGGAAAAAGGCTTATGTTAGAATTAAAGATGGTAAAGATATAAACTTTACTGAGTTTTCTAAGGGAGAATCTAAGTAATGGCACTTTTAAAGGTAAGGCCCACGTCTCCTGGTCGTCGTGCAGTTGTCAAAATAATTAACAAGGAATTGCACCAAGGTTCTCCTTATAGTGGCTTAATTGAAAAGAAATCACGTGGATCTGGCCGTAATAATAGCGGGCGCATTACTATCAGGCATCGTGGCGGTGGTCATAAGCAGCACTATCGTATTGTAGATTTTAGGCGTGATAAGGATAATATTGAGGCGAAAGTTGAGCAATTAGAATATGATCCCAATCGGACTGCCAATATTGCTTTGCTATGTTACGCAGATGGTGAGCGACGCTATATTATCGCGCCAAAGGGTATATCGGTTGGAACGAAACTGCTTAGTGGAAATAACGTGCCAATCAAGCCAGGTAATACACTCCCGTTGCGTAATATTCCAGTCGGAAGCACCATTCATTGCATTGAGATGAAGCCCGGCAAAGGTGCGCAAATAGCGCGTTCTGCAGGAACATCGGCACAGCTACAGGCTAGGGAAGGTGATTATACGCAGCTTAGATTACGCTCTGGAGAAATTAGAAAAATACATGTCAATTGTCGGGCTACCATTGGCGATGTTGGTAATGGAGAGCATAATTTACGTTCAATAGGTAAAGCTGGTGCTCAGCGTTGGCGAGGTATACGGCCGACTGTTCGAGGTGTTGTTATGAATCCTGTAGATCACCCGCATGGTGGTGGTGAAGGCAGAACATCCGGAGGGCGGCATCCTGTGAGTCCGTGGGGAACGCCAGCAAAAGGAAAGCGAACTCGGACAAATAAGCGCACTGACAATATGATTGTACGCCGCAGATATTCAAAGAAAGGATAAGATAAAATGGCTCGCTCCATAAAGAAAGGCCCATTTGTAGATTTGCATCTAATAGCCAAAGTTGAAGCAGTTCTTGCTAATAAAGACAAAAGACCAATAAAAACATGGTCAAGACGTTCTACCGTCTTGCCTGATTTTATTGGTCTAACAATAGCTGTTCATAATGGTAGGCAGCATATTCCTGTCTATATATCTGAAAATATGGTTGGCCATAAATTAGGTGAGTTTTCGCATACGCGAACTTTTAAAGGCCATGCTGGTGACAAAAAAACCGCAGGCTCAAAGAGATAGGAATTGTTAAATGCAAACATACGCAGTGCTTCGTGGTGTAAGACTGTCTGAGCAGAAGGGACGGTTGATAGCCAATTATATTAGAGGGATGCCAGTTGACAAGGCCTTGAGTTTTTTAACTTTTAGCCCAAAAAAAGGGGCTTTTGTTATACGTAAACTATTGGAATCTGCAATAGCGAATGCAGAACATAATGATGGAGCTGATATTGATGAGCTAAAAATATCATCGATTCAAATTGATCGCGGCCTCAAAATGAAGCGAGTCAGCGCTAGAGCAAAAGGTCGTGGTAATCGACTTGAAAAACCAACCTGTCACATTTCTATTTCAGTTAGTGATAATAATTAATTATATTAAATAAAAGACAAGCATATTATGGGACAGAAAATACACCCAACAGGCTTTCGGCTATCTGTGCAAAAAAATTGGTCTTCAAAGTGGTATGCAAACAGCAAAGCATTTCCTGGAATGCT
>JAJFJI010000098.1 GCA_021774205.1 Nitrosomonas sp. | reverse complement strand
TGGTGGAAAGAATCAGAGAAGCTGAGGTGATTGTCTGCAACAAGTTTTCTATAGATCGTGCGACAATATTTTCTGCGAAGCGTTTGAAATTAATTTGTGTTGCCGCTACTGGGGTCAATAATATTGACCTTGCCGTCGCTGCTGAGCGCAATATTCCTGTGTGCAATGTACGCGCTTATGCCACGCCTTCTGTTGTGCAACATGTATTCATGCTTATGTTAAATCTCTCTCGCCATTTTGTTGAATACCGGCAATTGGTGAAAAATGGGCACTGGCAGACCAGCATCCATTTTTGTCCGCTTGATTTTGGTATTGAAGAATTGTCGGGAAAGATTCTAGGCATTATCGGTTTTGGCGAGTTAGGTAGGGCGGTGGCTGAGATGGCCAAGGCGTTTGGCATGCAGGTGTTGATTGCGGAACATAAGGGCAACCCAGCGCGGGCTGGAAGAATAGCGTTTGATCAGGTAATGAGTCAGGCCGATTTTCTTACCCTGCATTGTCCACTGTTGGAAGAAACCCGTCATCTCATCTCTCGAAGAGAATTTGGGTTGATGAAGTCCACCGCTTATCTGATTAATACCGCGCGTGGTGGCGTGGTGGACGAAACAGAATTGTTGCGCAGCTTGTCTTCAGGACGCATTGCTGGTGCAGCCACTGACGTTTTGCAGGCAGAGCCACCCGTTCATGGAAATGTACTGTTAAAGTACCCACAGACAAATCTGATTATTACGCCACATGTTGCCTGGGCCAGCAGACAATCCAGGCAGCGTCTGTTGAATCAGATCGCAGACAACATCCATAATTTTTTTCAGAACAAACCGTTTAATCAAGTTAATTTAGGATAAGTAAACTTCAAGCGTGTAACCTGTCTTAACTAACGCCTTGTTCAATTTGGCATAATTTTCTTGTTTTCTGGTACCCACAGACTTCCGCGGGTACCCTATCTTCATTTACGAAAAGTATACCGATATAACTATCAAAGCCACCATCACAACGGCTAAGAATACGAAATTATAACCCACTTTTTTAAGCGCTTTAGCATCTTCTGTTTCTAGCATAGCCATAATTATCACTCCCACATTATGTAATCATAGAGACGAGATTGTGAACCGAATCAAGGTTAGATTCATTGATTCAGGTCAACAAAATGCTAGATAGAGTCTACTATAGTGCCAGTTACTAACCAACAAGTGACACAATAAGCAAAAAAACGCTAAGGGCGGGTCAATTTTAAATTGCCGTTTCACCTGAAAAGTGGATAAAAATTAGATTGCCGTTGACAGACTTATGAATTAATGACTTAAGTGGAGTGCGTACGTATGGTAAAAAGGCAACGCGTCTATGACGATGTGGCGTCATCGAGATTGGTGAAGACACGGAAAAAGTTACGGCAATTTATTCATCATGATAAGCAACGGCATGGAATCGTTGGGTATGATTCGTTGAGCTAATGAGGTTTGCTTTTGATAGCATATTTACTAAATACTAGTGCAACGCTGTTACTATGGAGGCAATTTGTTAATATCAATCAGCGTGTATTTTTAATAGTTGCGTTTCTCCATTGGAATCGTCAACGCCATCGTTGTCATTCACGATGTAAAGGTCGCCATTTTTTGTAACCGTCATACCTTCAATTTTTTCCAAAATCAGTCCTCTGGTTTTAGCAAGGTCTTTCATCAGATCACGAACTAAAGTTTTTTTGACGACAGGAAAGTTTGGCACAGCCCCAACTACGGGATCTTTCAAAGGTGTTAAGCCCGCCGTCGAGAATTGATAGATACGTTTTATTGCTGCATCGGCATTGGCCTGATTGTCACGCTCTATGACCAAAAAATTTTCATGGTCCAATGCAGTGATTTCAGATAAGCCTACCCAGCCTCCAGCGGCTGACATGGGCATTTCAAGCGGATAATAGTAAAAGTGCCATTTTTCTTTGTCAACATCATATCGGCCAATACGAACATGACCATCTATATCGTCGGCCCATTCACGCTGAAAAGCGACATAGAGGACTTCGTTGTCAATTGTGCCGGTAGAGGTGACGCCTTCAAAACCAAACCTAACCTGCCGGCCATTCGTGCTGGCTGGCAACTGGATCACTTGATCAATGTCACCGCTGGGCAATACACCTAAAATTAGATTAAATGTTTCAAAAGGTCTTTCGCTATCACCAATTGTTCCCGCACCTTCAGAGGCGATCCAGAAGCCACCGGATTTGCGGACAGCAATTCCTTCCTGGTCAATATTCACCGTTCCATCTAGATTGACCATGCTAGTGTCAATCGCTGCTAATTTTTTCATGCTATCTATTAATACAATTTCTTTTTCGACAACTGCTGGCTGATCATCATTATTCAATTTGAAAATTCGCGCTTGGTCGTAAAAACTGTCGTGTATGGTATACAGGATGTTTTCTTCATTTGGATCGGCGGCCAATCCGGACAAAGCACCCCAAGGGAGAGGTGTGCCATCTGCACGATTTCCGGAAATAATGGTAGGATAATTTACATCGCCAGATCGATATTTATAGATGGTCAACGCTGAGCGAATTTTGTCATCCCGCGCATCCTCTTCACCTGCGGCGATCAATAGCTTACGTTTGGGAATGGCAAGCAATCCTTCCGGTTTAACAGTACTGGGCAGTATCTGCTTAAATTCGGGTTCTGTTGGTTTGTTAATATCGTAAACCAGTACGACACTGGCTCGTTCAGATCCTACAAAAAGATATTCATTGCCTTTAAAGGTTCCAAGTTCAACATTCTCTGGCTCATTACCCTTGTTATCAGAGCGCTTTTCCAGATAATGACCGTGACGAACAATTGCATGTTCTACCTGGTTTCCCGATTCAAAAACAATACTGCTATCCATATGATAGATGGTAAAACCTCGGCTGCCGCCATCCAGATCGCCTTCATCTGCAGTCACAAAATGATAATCATCTATCCAGCTGACACCGTCTGGTTCGCGCGGCACATTGCTTAAACTAGCTTCAAATGTGATTAACTTGTCACCTGCAATATCGATTTGTGTCAAATCTTGCGTTCCAGCAGAAAAGTGATTTTGAATGTCGCCTGTTTCAAGATCGACTAGAACGATATGGTTATTTTCTTGCAATGTGATGACGGCAATATTATTTCTATTGATGTCGACATATTCGGGTTCCGGGTCAGTCGGATAGAGCATACCCGGCAAGTTGCTTAAATTAACGGATCGTGTGCTCCAGTTTGAGGGATGGCCCTGCAAATCCACAATGATCAGCTGACCAGCAGGAAGTTGTGGCAGCATGCCGTCGTTAAGGTCTTCATCCCGTTCGTTTTCGATAATAATGGTTGCGTATATACCATCCGGACTCACGGCAATTGAATCGGGTTGTCCACCTAGCGCTATGGTTCTTTTAATATTTTTAAATTTTATATCTACCACAACCAATTTGCCGCTGACATTGACAAAATCCAGCGAAGTATTCACCGCCACAAGTGCATATTTGTTTTTAACTGTGACCGACGTTGGTTCGCCACCTACAGGTAATAGACCAGCCGGTTTAGGATTTTTAGCATTTTCGATGTCGACGAATCCAATTGCTTCCATTTTTCCATCAGTATAGATGAGTGTTTTGCCGTTTTTGCTTGCGGCAACAATTTCCGCAACTGTTTCGTTTTCAATGCTGGAATTTAAGAAAACCGGGAATGTTGCAATACGCTGAAAAGATTTTTCATTGCTTGCGCTAACAAGAAATGAGATTAGCAGAAGAATTAAAGTGGAAATGATTAATAGTCTCTGTTTTATTCTTTTAATTAAACTCATAAGGTCTCCAATAGTTGTTTCATTTCATGAGGACCATAGTCTAAAGTATCAAAGTTACATTTCTATGAAACAAAAATGTCATTTTGATTTAGCGCAACTGTCACGAAGACATCAAATTTCCTCCATATGTTGTTCTTATTATTGGTGAATTGTTGTTAATCGCGTCACAGTAAAAAGAATGCCAGGTCTGGTGAAAAAATGCATGATTTGTATCACCGATCGTACCAAGCTGTCACCTGCAAATGGCAATCATAGTGAGTAGAAGCCATTAAATTATAGCCTTATGGGCCATTCCATTTGTAAGCCGTCCGAATTACTTTGTCACATAATAGTCAATTAATGGTCATTAGTTTGTCATAATCAACCAGTAATCTTGCCCAGATTCATTGATGAAAGGTGATGATTATGAAGCTGCTGAATGAAGTTCATCAGTACGATATCATGATGTTTAATCGACTGCTTAATACACGATTACATCCGGTACTGGCAAGAATAAGTAAATATATTTCCAAAACTGGTGACGGCCATCTCTACCTGTGTTTGCTTGTCTGGGTCTATTGGCAAGAAAGCTACACTAGCCCTTTCTTCCAGGCGATTCTATTGGGTTTTGCAACCGAGCGACCCGTCTACTTTGTATTGAAAAATGGTTTTAAACGTAATCGGCCGGAATCAGCGTTAAATTATTTTCAGCGTGTTATCAAACCATCTGATCAATTTAGTTTCCCCTCGGGCCATACCTCGGCCGCTTTTATGATGGCAGTAATGCGTGGCTTTTTTTATCCATCGGTATTTTTGTTATTACTTTGCTGGGCGTGTCTGGTTGGGTTTTCACGCGTAGCATTAGGTGTACATTTTCCTACTGATACAGTTGTTGGCATGAGTTTGGGTGTTAGTGCCGCGCTAATCAGTTTGGGGATCGTATTACAATGAAAATATTTTATGGCATACAAGGCACCGGCAATGGTCATATCACCCGTGGCCGAGTGATGGCCAAGGAATTACAAGCTGCAGGAATCGATGTTACCTATCAATTTACTGGCAGGCCGCAAGACAAGTTTTTTGAAATGGAGGTTTTTAATGGTTATCAATGGCATGAGGGTTTAACTTTTAACACCAAAAACGGCAAGGTCAACTATATTAAATCAGTTTTTCAGGCTAAGCCAATACGCTTTTTGAAAGACATCAAACAGCTAGACTTGAGTCGTTATGATCTCGTTATCAGTGATTTTGAACCGGTGACTGCTTGGGCAGCGCGCCGGCAAAACAAAAAAATAGTCGGTATCGGTCATCAATACGCATTTCAGTATGATATACCTCGAGCTGGCAATGATCCATTGGCTGAAGTTGTCATGAAGAACTTCGCACCGGCCGATGTCGGTATTGGCTTACACTGGCATCATTTCAACCAGCCGATTTTACCGCCGATTATCGAAACGCCAGTCGTCCCTCAATCTGTGCAACATAACAAGATCATCGTCTATTTACCTTTCGAAAATCAACATGACGTCATTGAACATTTAGCGCCGTTCATAGATTTTGAGTTTATTGTTTATTTACCGGACATCGTGCAATCTCCATATGCACACATTCATTGCAAGTCACTGTCTCGTCAAGGTTTTCAACAGGACTTATATGATTGCGTTGGCATCATCAGCAATGCTGGTTTTGAACTAGCCAGTGAGTCATTACAGCTAGGAAAAAAAATTCTGGCTAAACCACTGCATGCACAAATGGAACAAATTTCCAACGCATTGGCACTACAAAAACTGGGTTATGGTCACACCATGCACAATATGGATGCCGCAGTTATCGAGCGATGGTTGTATGAAACAAAAGCTGTGCGTATCACTTATCCCAATATTGCCAACTATCTCGTGAAGTGGATAATGAATGGCATGCCACCTATTGATCAGGCATGGTGTGACCAAATTTGGGCGGAAGTTAAGGTGCTACCTGTCGATTATTCGCAGAATGAAAAATAACGCATTATCTAACATTCCAGGCGTAATGATCCTGAATGTTTCGTGCCATCAGGAAAATTTCAAACAATCCCTCAACGGGCATTCAAACCAGCCATCATAGAATTCAGATTGTTACCACTACAACTTTACCATCGCGTCACTAAGTCTGGCTAAAAAAGTTTGCAATTAAATAAAATTTATTTCTCTAAAGTGAATAGCGATTATTTGTCCCAACAAGACAAAAAGTTAATTGAGATATCCTCACCGAAACAAGTACTGATTATTTTCAACCCTATCTCTAGCGCCGGAAATACTGTTTCCTTAGCGGGCGAATTAGAAAGATCACTTACCAGCCACGGAATTTCCGTAAAAGTGAGCGAATCAGAGAAAAAAATGCGGCATTACCGGCGCATGGCAACTGATATTGTTGAAAGTGATCTTGTGGTCGTGGTAGGCGGTGATGGCACAGTAAGAAAATTACTACGTTCTCTGAGCAGAGCACAAACGCCGGTTTATGTTGTTCCCGGTGGCAATGAGTCGTTGTTTGCGCGTTCTTATGGAATGAGTGCAAGCGCGGATGATCTGCTTCAGGCGATTGTCCTTGGGAAATGTCAAGAACAATACTATGGGTTGATCAGCGGCAATGGGATCCAAGGAAAAAAACCCTTTTTCATCATGGCATCCATGGGCCTGGATTCACTGACAGTCAAGCGAATTGGTAAACGAACAGGGCCGCTTAATGATACGATTTATGCGTGGCAAGGAATAGCCGCTTTGGCTTCACTGCATCATCCAACTGTCACAATTACCGTTGATGGCCGGATGGTCATCAATCGTGAATCAGGCTACGTTATTGTAGCCAATAGTTCGGCTTATGCGAAAAATTTAATGCTCGTTCCTACCGCCAACCCATCTACAAATGAACTTGTCGTTGGCTTTTTACCTGGGTCGCAACGGCGGCATGAATTGATCAAAGTCCTGAAAATTCTCCAACACAAACCGGCGAATCTCCCCTTGAAGTATTTTGCGGGCGTAAACATTTCTCTTACATTGCATGAACCGAACTACCCATTGCAAGTCGATGGCGATTATTTTCGCGACCGCGACATCAAGGCAGAAAGCACTATTGAATTTAGTGTCAGTCCAAAACCAATCAGAGTGTTTTTTCAACCTTAATTGAATCGTTCGTGAAAATTACTCATGAGGGTAGGTGTAGGTCAAACTCAAGATACTTTGATGAATCTTATGCTTAAAATCAATCTATGCTAGTCATTCCTTCTACAGCCAAGATTTATATTTTAGATACCAACGTGCTTTTACATGATGCAGATGCAATAAAAAAATTTAAAGAGAATATTGTTGTTTTGCCCGCTGAGGTTTTAGTTGAACTGGATAGAAAAAAAACCTTTGAAGGGCAGGTAGGTGCCAATGCGCGCCGTGTTCATCGATTGTTACGAGAAATTTTTGATTCATGCGGCTTAAGTAATCCAAACGCTGATAATGATGCGATTGAGGCCAGATTAGAAAATGGCGGGTATTTACGTTTTGTCATCACCAACCAAAACAACCTTGGCAAAAAAGAACAGCAACATTTGGATGCGGTATTAATTGATCGATCTGAAAGCGATCACCGAATATTGGCATGCGCTTATCATTTGTCCAGACAAGCATCCTGTCCGGTTATTTTGGTTACAAAAGATTCCAATATGGCTCTCAAAGGAAAATTGCTGGGTTTGGAAGTGCAGGATTATCGTAATGACCGCGTTCTGGGGATGGAAACTTCGGCTTATCGTGAAATTGAAGTTGATGGAAATATATTTGAGCAGTTGCAAGAATATCAATGGGATAGGCCTGATGCGAAAGGTTTTTTTCTAGCAATGCCCGAGGACGTTTATCTCAATGAATATCTTATTGTAAAAACACATGCGGAAGGCTACGAAGGAATAGAAGAACCAGTGCGCTATATTGGAAAAGGGAAAATTGCTCTGCTGCCGCTTTATCGTCAGTACCTGCGGCAGAACATTACAAAGGGAGATAAAAATGGCTTGAAAATGCCCGGTGGTATTCACGTCATCCCCAAGAATATTGAGCAATGGATGCATTTGGATGCAGTTTTAAACCCTGAGATTACCCTAGTTACTTGCATCGGCAAGGCGGGCACGGGAAAAACATTTATCGCCATGGCGGTAGCAATGCACGAAGTGTTATCAGAGAATAATCATTATGAACGTTTATTAATTTCCCGACCGGTTGTGGAAATGGGAAAAGGTATCGGTTATTTACCTGGCACCAAAGAAGAGAAAATGGCACCCTATATGCAGCCTTACTTTGATAATCTTGAAGTTTTGTTTCCATTGAAGATGAAGAATACAAAAACCAAAAATGGACCAACGAACGGGCAGACGCCACCAATGAAGCCATGGGAGCGTTTTCAATTACAGGGTATCTTGGAAATGGAAGCGTTAACTTATATTCGCGGCAGATCTATTCCAAATGCACTGCTGTTAGTGGATGAGGTTCAAAACTTGACACCCCATGAGGTAAAAACGGTAATTACACGTTTAGCACACGGTTCCAAATTAGTTCTGATGGGCGATCCCGACCAAATTGATAATCCTTTTCTGGATGCACAGAGTAATGGACTTGTCTATGCTTGTTCTCGCCTGAAAGGACAAAAGCGCGCAGCTCATACCAAGCTGGTTAAAGGGGTGCGATCTGAAATCGCTGAACTAGGTGCGGATTTACTTTAAATAAGCGTTGCACTGCAGTGCTGGTTTTGCAGCCATTGCAGAATTCGATTCTGGTGATTTTCATACCACTGCCTGCCTATATTTATTGCTTTTTGCTGAAACGCTGCGTTATTGGCGGAATCCATGTCATCGGGCATATCATAGGGCTTCAAGTAGTGGTTGATATACAATAATCGATCCCCTAAAACTTCTTCAGTCATTTTGACATTCGAGATCATTTTTTCCCTGAGAATAATTGAGGCAATTCCTTTTGCTGACCATTGAATTCCCCCGTAACTAGCAGCTTGCGCCCCATCAACTTTAAAGCTCCGCCATCCGGATCCAATGGAGAGCACTTTAATTTCTGATCCTGCCCAATGATTTTTAGCATCAAGATACGCGCCTAATCCGGGATTGTTCATGCCGATTCCGCCATCAATGCGCCAGTTTCCGTCTTCCATTTTTACTGGTGGATAATAAGCCGGAGCCGCAGTACAGGCATCTGCAATTTCACTCAAGCAAGCATCAAGCTTGCTGTCATTGGTAAAAATTTCCAGGCAGTCCTGGTCCAGGTTGAAGCAAGGAATAAAAATTCTTTTTCTTAGCGATGAGAGTCTCAAATCGCCCAGTTCTTTACTTAAAGCCGAACTTTTTGTGATGCCTTTATATTTTGGACGAATCTGTAGTACACCGAACAACCGGTCTGTCCAATGTTCGTCCATAATTTTTTCTAACAATTTTTCTTGCATAACCAGCCGAATGATTTCCTTGGCACTTAGCGCCCGCCCGAGCATCAAACAAGCAATTAATCCGCCCGATGATGAGCCCGCTATCATGTCAAAAAAATCAAAGGTTGAAGTGTCTATTTCTTCTTCCAAACAGGCCAACACACCGAGTTGAATCAACAGATGACTGCCGCCGCCATCTAAACTTAAAACACGCTTGGGAAACAAGCCATACCTCCGATTTTGCGTTTCTCTAAAATATTAAAAATTTCCCGGCAAACTCTGACTAAATGCCGACAGCATGAATGCCAGGGAAAATGCTTTGTTTAACTTGGAAGAACTGGAATTTGAATTCAAGCTGCTTTTTTAGCTTTGTAAAATTGTTCTTGTAAGTGTTTTGCGCTTTCGAATTTCTCCGACCAGAAAACAAGTTCCAATGACCCATCCGTATGTTCAAACAGAGTAGAACAACTTTCAACCCAATCACCATCATTACAATAAAGTATCGAGTTAATTTCTCTAACTTCCGCATGATGAATATGACCACAAACAACACCATCAACACCCCGCTCTTTAGCTAAATGCGCCAGTGCATCCTCAAAACTACTAATGTAACTCACCGCGTTTTTAACTTTTAATTTTAAATAGGAAGCCAGCGACCAATAGGAAAAACCGAGAAATTTACGCATGCCATTGACATAGCGGTTAAGGTGTAGAAGCGTATCATAGGCGGCATTGCCAAGTTTCGCAATGAAGCGACTGTGCTTAACGATGACATCAAACTCATCACCATGCAGCACCAGCAATTTTTTTCCATCGGCAGTGGTGTGCACATAGTCCTGATGAATTTCTATATTACCGAATACATGGCCTACGCAATCCCGCATGACTTCATCATGATTGCCGGGCACATAGATTACTTTGGTGCCATGTTTGGCTTTACCCAATATAGATCGAATGACATTGGTATGATATTGCGGCCAGTAAACATTCTTTTTAATACTCCAGAAATCGACAATGTCACCAACAAGAAACAGATAATCAGTTTCAACTGAATGCAGAAAATGTAACAGGGCTTCAGCCTGGCAACCGCGAAATCCAAGGTGAACGTCTGAAATCCAAACACTTCTTACTTTGATTGGCGCTTTATTTTCCATTGTATCTGACCTCCCTTTTTATTCTTGCTGACGATGACGGTAAAGCATAAGCAACATTTATTAAATTTCCTTTAAGTATTTGTGAAAGTTTTGTTAAATATTGATAAGGATGTTGCTTCTCTGGTTCCAGTGTTAACCCAGTTTCCATAAGTCAAAATTAATTGAGTAATGTTTGGTTTGCGTTATCCGTTAGTATTGTTTCTACATTCAGATAATAGATGGTATGTTACTGTCCGAATTTTTACTTTAATTAGAATGCGATGGAACATTAACAGCAATGGTCAATAAATCTGTTCTGGAACAGTTGCCAGAATTGCAACAAATTGAAACGATTATCCAGCATGAAAACAAAGAATTTCTATCGCATAAAATTCTTTGTTATGTACGTTGCGACAATGATTTGTTACCCGTTTATGCACTAACACTAGGAAATAGATCAGCGGGAATTCCATGCATCACGTTTGTCGCCGGTATCCATGGTCTGGAGCGAATCGGTACACAGGTCGTGTTGACTTTTCTAGAAACCTTGCTGGAACGTCTGGACTGGGATCTGGCTTTTTCAGATATTTTGCAGCGGGTACGAATCAACGTGCTTCCATTGATTAACCCTGTCGGCATGCTTAACTATACGCGTTCAAATGGGCGGGGCATTGATCTGAATGCGCAACGCACCAATTGATAGCGATGAAAAGACGATTTGGCTGGGTGGGGGGGCACCGAATTTCATCACTGTTGCCCTGGTATCGGGGGAAAGCAGGTGATGCCATGGAAACTGAAGCTAAGGCGCTCTGCGATTATATAACGAGTGAAGTGTTGCCCACCCCTTTCAGTTTAATTCTGGATTGTCATTCTGGTTTCGGTTTTCGTAACCAAATCTGGTTTCCTTATGCGAAAAGCAGAATCGAGCCCATTAAGCATTTGAGAGAAGTCTATTATCTGCGCAAACTTTTTATGCACACTTATCCTCATCAAGACTATCTTTTTGGGCCACAATCGAAGCATTATTTGTCACATGGGGACTTATGGGATTATCTTTACCTGGAGTCATTGGTGGGCAATAACATTTTTCTGCCGTTAACCCTGGAGATGGGTTCCTGGCGCTGGATTCGAAAAAACCCACTGCAATTACGCAAATTGCAGGGATTCTATCATCCAATCAAACCACATTGCCTCAGTCGTGTATTGAGGGGACACTTGGTATTAATGGAATTTCTATTGCACGCCACTTTGTCATATAAAAACTGGCTTCATAAGAGCCATGCGCTGGAAGTGGAGCAGCAGGCAATGGCACTTTGGTATCATGATTCAAACTGAATACTTCGTGTTGATTCGAGGGCTGGTGCGCGAAGCAAGACACTGGAGCATATTTCCCGATATTCTTCAGAAACAGTTCCCCAGTACGAATATTCTAACGCCAGATGTACCCGGTAATGGCCGGTTGCATGATATCACCAGCCCAAAAACGATTGCTGGCATGACCGAAGCGTTGCGCAGACAAATACCTGTGTGCAATCAGCTTAAGTTAATTGCACTTTCCATGGGCGGGATGATCGCGATCGACTGGATGACTCGCTATCCAGAAGAAATACATTCCGTAGTTTTAATCAATACCAGTG
>JAJFJI010000097.1 GCA_021774205.1 Nitrosomonas sp. | reverse complement strand
TCTGGAATCAGTTCTCGCGCTTCATCAAAAAATACTTGTGATAAAACCGGATCTAGCTTGTCAATGGTGTCATGTTGCTCGCTCAGGTGTTGAGCGGGGATGATGGCTTGTTGATCTGATGGTGTGTGGTCCGGCGAAGTCTGTTCGGTTACTTGTGTTGATTCAAGATTCGTCGGTTTTTCTTTAGCACGTTGTTTCTCCTGGTCTATCAATAAAGCCAAATCATGTGATAGTGTATTAGCAGTTTGTAGATCAACTTCTGCTGGACATTGCCGGCTATCGACACTTTCCAGCATGCTGCCCAGACACTCGATGATTTTCTGGGTAAGTTGTAAACCTGACTCATCAGGCCGTCCAGAATTTTTTAGGAAAAATGACGACCATTGCTCCAAGGAAGATGCAAGGTCAGCAATAAATGTTAGCCCCAATGTGTGCGAGGTACTCGATAAGGTGTGGGCGGCAAGCATGAATTGATGATTTATTGCAGTATCATGGCACTCAAGAAAACGATTCAATTCATGTTTAAGTGTCGCGAAATGTTGACGTGCCTCCGTTGTGAATACGTCGAATAGGTCGCGTGCAATGATCAGATCGCCAATCGTAATATTGGCGTCTGTTTCACTTTCGATATCATGACTGGCAAGGGTTTCTGTGTCTTGATCAACGATCGCAACACCTGTTTCATCCTTCGTTGTTGTCTCAGGCGTGATGCCATTTATTAAATTCTTTGCTGAAAACAGTAATTTCTCTGCACTGATGTTTGTTGTGCCATGTTTTTTTAGATCATCACACCACCGTTTGAATTCATGGTGTGCTTGTGTTAACAAGTCGATTAAATGTTGTGTGGCTGGTTTCCTCTCATTCAGCCATCGATTCAGGACTTGTTCCATGTTCCAGGCCACTTCACTCAGGTCATGTAATTCAACCATACGTCCACTCCCTTTAAGGGTGTGGAATCCCCGTTTCAGTGTAGTTAGCGATGCATTATTGGATGGATCATCCTGGCAAATTGCTAGGCTTTCTTCGATATCCTGCAATACATCGTCAGATTCTGTTAAGAAAGTATCAAGGAGTTCCGGATCAAGTTCTCTGATTATTTCTTTGGTGATGGGTTCTTCTGCTAATGTTGGGCTAGCACTGGTTGCCGATATTGCTGTGACAGTTTCAGGTGTTGGTTCATTACTAAACAGTGTCAGTGCTGTTTCGAGGATTTTGTTTTTATCAGGATGCGCGCTTGTTAATGCCTCAATATAAAAACCAAGGCTGCTTAGTCCATCTGCCAATCGTACTTGTTCAGGTGAATTGATTTTATTTTCTGATTGTAGAAATTTATTTGCCAATTCCTGGCAATGGTTCAGCAAGGTATTTGCACGTTTAAGATTGAGCATTACCAGCGCGCCGGCTGTTTGCTTGAATAAAGGTGACAGTTTTGGCAAGTCAGACCGCATTGCTGGATCAACAAAAAACCTGTCAAGAATTCCTTCTATTTGCCCCAGATTAGCAAGTATTTCCTGGGTGGCTTGTCGCTGTGATTTTTTCTCTTGCGTTTTATATTCAATTTCATCCGGGCCAGGAATATCGGGCAGATTTTTTTCTTGCTGTTTTCCTGTTGTAATCATGCGCAGGCGCATTGAGAGTGTTTCAACTTGTCCGGAAAATTCAGGTGGTAACTTGTGAAAGTCAGTAATTGCATTTTCTATTAACAGTAATGCCGTTGCTATTTCCACTGCTACTTCTTCATTCATATCCTGAGGCCGGATACGTAAATAAGTAACGGATCCGCCCATGACGCCAATCAGTTTTTCCAATGGTGGAAATTTAATTTGTGCGGCTGACATCTTAAGTTTTTCAATATTTTTTAGCAGGGTCGGCTGGTTTTCCTGGTTGCCAGCGTAAAATTTACGCCAGTTTTCATTGATTTCCTTCAGTGTTTCGCGCATTGCATACAGGGCAGACGCGCATATTTTTTGTTCTTCGATTTGCTGTGCACTGGTTTGTTCGTCCACGGGTGCTGGTTGGTCTTGCAATTCATAAGTACGTTTGATATCGCGGATGCGTTCACTATCGAATTCACTCTGTGCAATGTGAAAAAGCATTTCTTGTAAGATTTTGTCAGTCGTGGCGGGCTTATTCTCAGCAAACCGTCGAATTTCCTGTTCTACTTTTCCGCATAGTCGGCGTACTGGTAAATAAACGGTTGCTTTCTGCTCTAGCAGGCTCTCAAGAAATCCTGTGCATACCCACCAGAATGATCGTTGTTCTGTTGAGCCAGGAAGTTTTTCAATCAAGCCAATCGCTCTAATCATTTGTTGCATGCTATCTTGGTTGGTGGGGTCTCGTAACCATTTAAGTAGCCCAGCCTGGTATTCCGTTCTTGCCTGTTTGGCAATCGCGCTAATCTCGACGGGCTCCGAACTCGGTAAAATCCCTTGCAACGGTGGTTCGGAAGCCAAGTTGGCGCAAAATAAATCACTTTCGGATACATTTTTCACGCCTTGTGCTTGCATTAAGTTGCGATAAGCAGGGAATAGGCGCATTGGGTTGCCATCTGCACCATCAATGAGCTCGTGCAAATAGTGCATTAACGCATCTGTTGTTTGCTTAAGCGCTTTCAATGCCAACGGCTCCGGGGTGATTTGTTGGAGAATCAATGCGTCAATCAGTTTCTCCATTTTATTGCTTATAATGGCGATATTGTTCAGCTCGAGCATTTCAAGCAAACCATTTAATTGATGGACATAACCCCGGCATGACTCTAACTGGCCAGTTTTTTCGGTATTCTGTGAGTATGATTCTAAATACTCATTAATCAACGAAAAGATTTGATCAATTCCATCCCTAACACCGATCACAGATGCAATATTGAGTTTGGTATTTGTATTCATTTAGGAACCATTGGCAATAGTTGATTGAAAATCATGAAACAAGTCTAAACTTTGAAATTCGATACAGATGCTTTTAATTCAGCGGCAAACCCATTAATTTTTTTGACTGATATTGCTGTTTGCTTTGTGCCATTTGTTGTTTGGCGGGTAATGCTGAGAATTTCTTCCATGTTTTGTACGACCTTGTCAGCAGCTTGCGCTTGGGCATGCGTGTTATCAAAAATGCCCGTCACAAGTTTTGCCAAATGTTTTGATACTTCTTCTATTTCTTCCAATGCCTGGCCAGCGGCATCAGAACGTTTAGCGCCTTCTGCAACGCCAGACGTGCTTTTTTCCATTGCTGCGATGGTATCCTTGGTATCGCCTTGAATCGTTTTGACCAATGTGCCAATCTGTTTGGTCGCTTCAGCGGAGCGTTCAGCCAAGCGTTGTACTTCCTGGGCAATGACGGTGAATCCTCTTCCAGCCTCGCCAGCAGCGGTCGCCTGGATCGCAGCGTTTAATGCCAGGACGTTGGTCTGTTCTGTAATATCAGAGATCAATGCAATAATTTCGCCAATCTCTTGGGAACTTTCACCCAGTCTTTTGATTCGTTTTGAGGTTTCTTGGATGTATGTGCGGATTTCATTCATTCCAGTGATTGAGTCTCGCACTGCAATGGTGCCTTTTTCTGCGGTCTCCAGTGATTTTTTTGCTACTTTAGCGGATTCTGACGCAGTTTCAGATACACTGCTGATAGATTCAGCCATGCCCAATACCGCAATCGTGGATTCTTCAATTTTCTGGGATTGTTGTTGCGCCGCATTTAGCAGTTTTGAGGAAACTTGCTGTGCTTGGGTAGCGGCTGTGGCGACTTGTGTACTTGCCTGATTAACTTCTTCAACCAACAAATTTAATTCTTCAATTGTAAAATTAATTGAATCTGCAATTGCGCCAGTGATATCTTCCGTTACTACGGTGCGTACCGTCAGATCGCCATCAGCCAATTTTCCCATGTCATCCAGCAGTCGCAGGATTGCTTTTTGTGTTCGGTTAATTTCTTTCTTGCTGGCCAGAAGCTGATTACGCATCGAGCTGGTGAATGTTTTTACGGATAGAAATAATGCCAAAATCGCGAGTATGGCCGATCCATATATCACTGTATTAAAGCGTGTCATGATGGAATGCTCGCGTTCTTGGATTGCGGTTTCAAGTTCTTCCGCTACTTGAAGCATTATTTCGCTATTCTTGAATAACGCCTGGACAGCAAATTTAGTCGTGATAATTTCCGGAAGCTGTTTTTGGAGGTTATTAATAAGGTTTTCAATCGCACCATATAACGTTTGAATTTGTTTTAGTATTGTTATTGCACTCTCATCTGTGAGCGGTGAAATTTGTAATCCGTCGCTGCCTTGATTTAGTGCATTAATAATAACTGACAACCTTTTTCTATCCGTGGTGAGTTGTACAGCAGTTTCTGAAATGGGGAATTCGCCGGGTAGTATGGTATTGATGCTTTTTGTTAGACTTAGGGCGAGGACTTTTATTGCTTCCGTAGCAATAATTTCGTTTGGCAATCCACCAATTTGTTCCATACGGACGGCTAGTTGATCGGTTAGTTTTAGTAATTGGTTGTTGGCAGAATTTATTCTTTTTACAACATTTCCCAAGCTAACCAGCATGTCTTGACTTTTAAGAATTTGAATGACTTTCTTGTCTTCGTTTAGCCAACTGCTGAGATAGCTATCCAGATGAGATGCAGGAGCACCATCGCTAATGGGTGAAATATGTGTGCTGCGATAAGTGCCGCCTTGAATAAGAAGTGTCATATAACTATTAAGCTTCTCTCGACTCTGCTGTAATTGTGCGAAAGCGGCTTCATTGCCAGACATTGTCTGTTGTGATGCTTTGGTCAGACGCTGACTATGAATTTGTATGCGACTGGAAATTTCCTGGTATGCAGCGTTTTGTTTGGTTTGCTGAATACTCATTGTCATGGCGATTAGAACAATCAACAGAAAAAGTGTAAATAAGCCGCCAAATAGCCAGGTTTTTGTGGAAATAATGGTGTTGCTGGAAGATTCTTTCATAGAGTTTGAGGTAACAGCGGGCGCTTTGCTTTTCCTGGTGGCGCTATTAGCCGTTAGTTTTATTTTTGATAATAAACCTGCCATTAAATTCTCCGCCAGCGCTCCTGATTGTTTTTGCGTCATGGATTTTAGTTGGCTTTATTGCCATGACAAAGAATACCTGCAAATATCCAGATTTAAAAACTAGATAAGACCCGGTAAATGATTCCTTTTAAAGGAAAAATATCGGTATATGTTTTTCAGGCTGGATGCAGGGGCGTCATTAACAGTATAATAATTATGTGGTTAGGAGAGACGTGAAAAAGCAGAAAGAACGGTTAACTGTGTTGCATAGGATAACTTGTCAAATGCGTGATTGGTGCGTGTGCTTGGAAGTGTTTTCTATGTTGAAAAAGGTTAAATGTAATGTCAGCATTTAAATTCATTGCTACCCTAAAAATAGTTTGTATGCCGGGTTGTTGCTTTCATTCCAATAACGATAGCCAAGTTGATCGAGAAATAGCTTGAAATCAGTTTTTTCTTCCGGTGCTACTTGCATGCCAACCAAAACGCGTCCGTAATCAGCGCCATGATTGCGATAATGAAACAGACTGATATTCCAATTGTGGCTCATATTGTTTAGGAAACTCATAAGAGCGCCAGGCCGATCCGGAAATTCAAAGCGATAGAGGATTTCATTTTTTACTTCATGGGCATGTCCACCGACTAAATGACGGATATGCAATTTTGCCATTTCGTTGCTACTTAGATCTTCGGTAGCTAAGCCATTCTTTTTTAGGTCATGGATTAACTTTAGTGCTTCGTCACGATTACGCACCGATACACCGACAAAAACATGCGCTTCTTTTGGGTCGGCGTAGCGATAGTTAAACTCGGTAATGCTTTTTGGCCCTAACATGGTGCAAAATTTCTTGAAACTGCCCGGTTTTTCTGGGATGGTTACTGACATTACAGCTTCACGTTGTTCGCCAATTTCTGCCCGCTCGGAAATGTGGCGTAGGCGGTCAAAATTCATATTGGCACCAGAAGCAATGGCGACTAATGTTTGGTGAATAATTTTTTCGCGTTCAACATAAGCTTTTGCACCAGCGACTGAGAGTGCGCCGGAAGGTTCCAATATGGTGCGGGTATCTTCAAAAACATCCTTGATGGCTGCGCAAATCGAATCCGTGTTTACCAAAATGACTTCATCGACTAGTTCGCGGCACAAGCGAAAGGTTTCCTTGCCGACTTGCCGTACGGCAACACCGTCGGCAAACAGCCCAGCTTGTGCCAGTTTAACCCGACGGCCTTTTTGCAAAGAGCGATACATGGCATCAGCATCAACTGGCTCGACACCAATTATTTTTATTTTTGGATATAACCTTTTCACATATGCAGCAATGCCAGAAATGAGTCCGCCACCGCCGACTGGCACAAAAATGGCGTGAATAGCGCCAGTATGTTGACGCAGGATTTCCATTCCAATTGTTCCCTGACCGGCAATAACATCCGGATCATCATAGGGATGGATGAAAGTGACATTCTTTAGTTTTGCTTGTTCTATTGCATGATCATACGCATCGTTATACGAGTCGCCATGCAGCAGGACAGTCGCGCCCCGTGCCATCACGGCTTGTATTTTTATTTGAGGTGTTGTGACGGGCATGACGATGGTGGCGGAGCAATCCAGTTTTTTCGCGGCCAAGGCCACGCCCTGTGCATGATTTCCTGCTGAAGCCGCTATCACGCCATGTTTACGGATCGCGGGCGATAGTTTGATCATTTTGTTGTAAGCGCCGCGGAGCTTGAATGAAAAGACTTGCTGTAAATCTTCCCGCTTTAATAACACTTGATTATGAATGCGACCGGATAAGTTGGAAATTTGTTCCAGTGGGCTTTCTATTGCGACATCATAAACCTGGGCAGTCAGTATTCTTTTTAGGTAATCGTTTTTCATAACAGTTGGATGCAGGTGAGTCGAGGTGATATTAACGTGTTCTATTCAGGAATTTCAAAAAGGTGCGCTGCTTAATATAGCGAAGCTGCATTTGCTAATCCTGGAATTCTATCATGTTGTATAAATGCGGTAGCTTTATCCGCTGGCATATTCTGCTTGATTCTTGTTGTCATGATTCCAGTAGTTTTTTCCTCCATGTGTCGATTTCGTCCAGTATTTGTTGGCTATCCTTATGATCTTGATATTGATCACGTAACTGGCTAACATGGCCAGAAAATTCTTTAGCCGTTATGCTGCCGCCGCCATCTTCCTCAGTTAAGCGTCGGTGGCGTAATTGTTCCCATCGCAAAGTTTCCGCAGCGGTCAGGGTTTCGGGCCAGTTGCGGGCACGGTAACGGAATAATAATTCTGGTAAGCGGTTGTCATGAAAATCAAAGTTGGATGCCGCTAATTCTTGTGGAGTAGCGTTACGTATCCTGGTCAGTAGTGGATAATCGTTTTTATTAAAGAAACCATCATATAAAGCCAAATCAACATCGTCGGTAGATTCAAATGTCTGGCTTGAATAGGCTGTGGCTACTCGCTGAAAAAAATCTGGATTGGCGAGTAGCAGTTCATGGTGCCGGTGACAGGCATCCAGGTCGATATCAATCCGTTCAATAGTTGCGCTATCAAGTGTATTGCTGGGTGCCAGCGCCGGGCTTTTGTTGATTTTGACTGATTTAACCGGTAGACGAGTAACACCTTCTGGTAAATCTACGTTCCGTGTAAAAAGACGTTCACTCAGGCCAGCCACATCTTGATCCAGGAATAATTCCGGATCATGTCGCAAATCATAGACCAATATGCTGTTGTTATTTCCCGGTTCAGTAATTAATGGCATGGTCAGAGTGGTGCAACCGATTTCTGCTGGGTACATACGTGACGTGTGTAATACCGGGGCATGTGTTACTAGATTAAGTTGTATTGCTGCTTTGTGTTTATTGCGAAGCTGGAAAAGCCAGTCATACAGACGTGGTTGCCGGTCTTGGAGCAAACGTGCCAGGCTAATAGTGGCGCGCACGTCCGATAATGCATCATGCGCGGATTCATGGCCGATTCCATTGGCTGCTGTGATATCTTCCAGGCGAAAGCTGGGTTTGCCATTCTCGTGACAGGGCCATTCAATGCCGTTGGGCCGCAACGCATAAGTCATGCGTACCAGGTCGATAATATCCCAGCGTGAATTCCCTTGCTGCCATTCGCGACCATAGGGGTCATAGAAATTGCGGTACAGGGTATTGCGGGTGACTTCATCGTCAAAGCGTATCGTGTTGTAGCCAACGCCGCAGGTATT
>JAJFJI010000096.1 GCA_021774205.1 Nitrosomonas sp. | reverse complement strand
ATCTAAAATTGTGACTGGAAAATCATCACTGTTAATCTGTACATAACCAATGCTAAGTGTCACTTGCTCAATCTGTGGGAAATTATATTCTGCAATAATATGCCGAAATCGTTCCAGCGCAAAAAAAGCACTTTTTTCTGTAGTGGAAGTAAGAATAATTACGAATTCTTCGCCACCAAATCGAAATAACAAATCAGTATCTCTAAAGGTTTTTTTCATTAGCTGTGACAACAGTAGCAACACCTCATCACCATAAAGATGGCCAAAATTATCGTTTATTCGTTTAAAGTGATCAATATCTATTGACACTAACCAGTTTGCTGATTTCTGGATTAATTGACGCCGTTCCTCATCATTATTTGATTTAATTTTCTTGTTGCCAGCAATATCGTTAGTGGTTAATAACTTGCCGAGCTGTTTATCAAATGTTCGCCGATTCCTAAGACCTGTAAGCGTGTCTAGCTCCCCTTCAATGAGAACAAAAAGATAATTCTCATATATTCTGATAACGTTATTTAATAAGGATTGATAGCCCGAAAGTTTTTGATCACTTTCTAATAGAATTATCCCCACTACTGTATTCGCTCTCATAATGGGCGCAAGAAACCATGTGTCATTATTACTCCAGTTACTTTTTTTGGTCTGGAGGCACTGTAGCAGTTTTTCTGTCGTTTCAATAATGCGTGTTTCTCGCTGTCTGAATTGTTTCAGTTCAAATAAATTATCCTTCTGAAAATCGAGACATAGCGTCTCTTCTATCAAATAATCAATATTTTCATTAATGCAGCGATATAGAGAAGCATGCTTAATGGGCATTAGTTCAGCCAACGCAGTAACCAGATTGCATTCAAGTGAATCCTGGTCACATTGACTCGTAATTTTAATAATGGATTGAAGTAATTTCTCCTGCTCAGTCTGCATATCAATCGTCATTATTTAGATAAACTAGTCTTAAACTGGGTATCAATTTTTGGATACAAAATAAAATAATGAGATGAAGCCGATTTCTTCGACTAATTATTATTTTTAATTCAATTCTTGCTACTATAATGTTACATTAAAGGGATTCAGCTAATTTATCATTCTTAAAAAAGTTGATTAATGATCCATCCAATCTTGCTATTTTCACATGGTTTTATCTGCAAAATAATAGAATTTGTCATGACAAATCCCGCCATTTTAACTGAGAAAAAAATATGAGACAGTTATTGCTATTATTTTTTGCCCTATTTATATTTGCAAATAACGCATATTCTCAGCAAACCGATTTAAAGTTAAAGTCACATGCGGTGGTAATCTTCGATCCCCAAGAAGGCCGTATCATTTATGACAAGAATTCTGAAAATATTATGCCAATCGCTTCCATTACTAAGTTAATGACAGCGATGGTAATCCTTGAAGCGCAGCTTCCATTAAACGAAGAAATACAGATTGATTCGGCAGATATCGACACTCTGAAAAATTCTCGCTCCCGCCTGAAGGTTGGCGATCGCTTTACCCGCCGTGATTTATTGCGATTGGCCTTGATGTCTTCAGAGAATCGCGCTGCCTCAGCATTAGGACGTACTTACCCAGGTGGCACGGCTGCTTTTGTTAAGGCAATGAATATAAAGGCACTATTGCTTGGCATGGACCATACCCATTTTGTAGAACCAACTGGATTAAGCAGTGGCAATGTATCAACGGCACTTGACCTAGCAAAAATGGTAGAAGCCGCATACCGATATGATATTATTCGCGACGATTCAACAACCAACAAACATATTGTAACCGCAACCAATAGAAAAAATAAACTCCAGTTTATCAATACCAATGGTTTGGTTCGTGGCGGCAACTGGAAAATAGACGTATCAAAAACTGGTTTTATTAATGAAGCCGGTCGTTGCCTGGTCATGCAGGCAGAAATCAAGAATAAATCCGTGGTTATCATACTATTAAATTCATGGGGGAAAAACACCCGAATTGGTGATGCAAACCGGGTTAAAAAATGGATGGAAGCAGAATCCTAATATTTTTTGTATCTCACAAAAAAATTACTGCTAGGCTGCTTTAGTAGGTATCTCTGGATGCTCTATCTTTTCGCAACGCTCCATTACCTTTAATTTTCTGGTATTTAAATCAGCAACTCCGGTAAGTATTTGTAAGCATGGAATCAAATTCGGGACTCTTTCTTTGATAATTTCAAGCGAAAACTTACTAAGAAACGCTGCTTTTTCTCTTGCCAGGCGATATTCTGGGCCCGTTACATCCCTATATGCAGCTGATGTCAAAAGTACGATACCGTTTTTTGGATCTACACGGCCATCATCAATATTACCTTGCAACAAGGTCGCGGCAGTTTGTATAGCAAATGATAGATGGGGATCAAAAGGTCCCACAATAAAAGCAGTATTAACTTCATGTAGCCAGTCGAATCCCCTGCCAATCCCCAATACCCATTCTTTATGTTCAGCTTCTTCCATCGCCCTGTTCGATGCTCGTATCTCGGCAATGTGACGGACATTTCCCCGAACTAATGGCATCAAATCTCTAATAATTTTTTGCGGCATTAATGGATATAGCGAACGAAGCAATTCATCTAACTCAAGCTCAGTTGTTTCTTTTACGTTTGCCAAATCAACTGAACGGTTTTCATCCTCTCCATGTAAAATTAACGCTTCCAGGTCGGTTTCAATTCCACAAACGATTGGAAAAACAGCCCCTTGACCATAGATATGATCAAATTGGGCTTTTAATTTAATGGCCGTGTCACGCGCAGCGGCTGTATCATAATTAAAACCTCGACAGCCACGGTGAACGTCTCCACGCGCATAATGATAAGTTACAAACACCATACAGTGCCTGCCACGTCCGATGGCATACTGCACCCATTGATCTACTATAGACTGAAAAAACGGCCAACCCAACTGAAATTTTCCACCCAGATTGCGAAAAGGTTGAATGATTCCGACCGTGGTTTGCGTCATAACCGACAAGTTAAGCCTGCCGTCCATACATTTCAGCGCAGCTATTTCAGTTGGGTGCTCCCCTCTGTATCTGCGCCGTTCCACAGCTAAATCCATAAAATCACGCGCATGCCGTTCATTTAGATCCAGCAGATAATCAATACCAGCATTTAAGTTACGTTGAATAGCCATTTCATGCCTATTTTTTAAATTAACAACCTATGGAGATTGAAAAGGGATACGTGACAACCATGCCTCAGATGCCATTTGATTAATACCAAGAATCGTATCTGGAAATAAACCAAAAATCAAAACTAACAAAGCTGGGATACAAAGTAAAGCAAATTCTCTTGGTTGTAGATCCTGTGTTTGATTTACATCAGCACGAGTGACTGGGCCAAAAAATGCGCGTCGAGTAAAAGACAACATGTAGGCCGCGCTAAGGATTGCACCTGCCAATGCAGCAATACCTAAGCCGGTATGCGCTGTCAATGCGCCAATAATCATGAGTAATTCAGCAGGAAAACCACTCGTTCCCGGGACCCCTATGCTTGCCAATACAAATATAAAATAAAAGCATGTTAATTTTGGCATTACCTGGGCCAATCCACCTAAATGGATCGTTTCGGTGCTACCCAATCGATGATGAATAAAACCTGCCACTAACATTAATGAACTGGCTACTAAGGTGAAATTAAGCAGTTGAAATACTGCACCCTGGAAGCCTTGCATATTGAGCGAAGCAATGCCTATGATAACCAAGCCCACATGGCTGATACTGGCAAATGCGAGCAAACGGCGTAAATTTGTCTGTTGCAAGGCAATCAAACCACCATAAAGCAGTGTAACAACACCCAGTATACTAAGCATCCAGCTAAATTCAACGGCTGCGACCGGTGCCAATGGAATGGTGAAACGTAGGATTCCATACACCCCCAGTTTTAGGCCAACTAAAAGCGCAACAATATGAACCGGCCCTTCAGAGGCCGCGGTTGGCAACCAGGTATGCAATGGCACTAGTGGCGCTTTGACGGCAAAACCAAGCAATAACAATAAAAAAACCGTAGCTTGTAAGTGATCAGGTAAAGTGGTTTCTAACAATACTGGCAAGCTAAAGGCCAGATCATACGGAATAGTGCCGCCTACCTGCAGCGAATGGTTTGCTGCCAGAATGATAATAGCAAGTAATAACGGTACGCCGCCAAACAACATAAACAGAATGTATTTCATTGCCGCGCTGCGACGCTGCGAACCGATACCCCATAAACCAATTAAAAAGAACAGGGGTGGTAACGTCAGCTCCCAAAACAAAAAGAACAGCACCATATCCAGCGCACAAAAAACGCCAATCGTGACAGCTTCCAACGCGAGTAATAACGAAAAATGAAAACGGGGATTATATTGCGTTGAATTCCAGCAAGCCAGCATTGCCGCCATTGTTAACAATGCCGACAATGGCAGAAAGAGCACAGAAATACCATCCACACCAACCAGATACTCAATATTCAATGATGGAATCCAATCATGTCTTTCAAT
>JAJFJI010000095.1 GCA_021774205.1 Nitrosomonas sp. | reverse complement strand
GCTGCATTGCAAGTTTACACCCGCGAAGCACTACCGCAGGATTGGGCCGTGACGCAGAATAATATGGCTAATGCCCTGAGCGGTCAGGCGCAGGCCGCTGAAGGTATTGAACGCGCTCGGCTGTTGAGCAAAGCGGTGGTTGCCAAGAAAGCCGTACTGGAAGTTTATACGGCAGAATTTTTTCCGGAAAGGCATGCGAAAGGCATTGACTGGATCAGTGAAGTTGAAGCGAAGATCAGACAACTTACCCAGCACTGACCACAGCATATTTCATCTAAACTATACCAGTTTCAAAACACCCTCGCCCTATACCCATTAAAGAGATAAATTTTGCCTTTTTAATTCAGATGGCCAACCATGCCGAACAGCCAACTCACAAGAAGAAGCAGGAACGACAAGTCGTTCTGCCGATAACCCATAACAAACACACTGTGTGTCATTAGCAACACATGAACTCACAATAGACCAATCAATAGAACGAGAAACAAGTTGGATATCCTGGAATACTGGTTCAGACAAAGCAGTTTCTTGAACTTCATCAGCCACAACAGCGGCAACCGGGATTAAATCCGGTTGAAACGCCTGTTCAGACAAAAACATTTCCTCCTCTACTTGTTCAGCCGAACGATCAGAAAAAACTGACTAAGCAAAAAAACGCTAAGAGTGGGTCAATTTTAAATTGCCGTTTCACCAGAAAAGTGGGTCAAAATTAGATTGCCGTTGACACTACCTCTTTATACTGCGTTTCAAAAATCCCAGGTTGATACATGCATTTGCTACATAATTCTGCACATGTCAGCTTCAGCGATTCGTTGGGCGTCACTGACACAAATCCCAGTAGCTGTTTCGCCAGTTTGAACCGATCAACTTTAGCAAACTTTTCTGAATTTCATAATGTAAGTGAAATTTACAACTTGTTTCTGTATATGCCAGATCAAATTCATATTTATCGGACATAATGCCTTTCAAAGGCAGCCTGACTTTATTTAATTGGCTCAAGTAGATGTTCACGAAGGTCGGATAATTCTTTATCAGTAATACCCAATCCGTCTCGAATATAATTTCCCATAGAACCGTATTTTTTCACTGCTTCATCCAATGATGCATCAATGTATGAAGCATGCAGGACATAAAACGCATTCATGTTTGTTACATCTACCTGCTCAGGTTTGATCTTTAAGGTTTCGGCAGCCTTAAGGCGCAGCGCTGACAATCGCTTTTCAACTTCCGCTTTACGATAGGTGTTCGACAACAGATAATCATCACGCACGGTTTCCCATGGCACGCCAAGCGCAGACAATAAGATAGCGGTTGCTGTACCGGTGCGGTGCACACCATGCGAGCAATGATAAACCAGTGGCAAGCTGTTAGTTTTCATTATTTCTCGTAACAAACTGGCGTAATAATCTTTTCCTTCAATCGTCAATAATCGGTGAATCTCAGGATTGATTTCGGGCGATATTTTAGAAAAATCACCAGTGTCTCTCGCTTCACTGACAACCAATGTTAAGTCACCCATGTTGCCAGCTTCCATCGGCAGAAAAACCTTCTTAACACCAGCAGGCAAACGATCAGCACCACGTGCTTTAATCTCTGCCGGTAGCAGAAAGCTGACAACCGTTTTAATTTTAAGCGAGGCCAAACGTTCAACATCTTCATCACTTAAACGACCAAGCTCACCAGAACGATAAATTAATCCTCGTTTAACCTTACGCCCATCAATAGTTTCATATCCGCCGATATCACGAAAATTATGCTGACCATCTAGGGGTACTTGCCGCTCAAAAATTTCATCCTCAGCGTAACTAGCTAATGGAATAATAAATATTAGCCATAATAAAAAAATACAGCGTTGCATAAAATTAATCCTGTTTTTAACCGTTCATAAATAAGAGGGCGTTACCCCTCTTTCTTAATATTACTTTTTAATCCATAGTGATACTAGATTTTACTGAACTGGTGAATTCTGGTGAATTCTGTTTAATTAAATATGAGCCAGCAGTCGGTTTGGATCGCGAGCAGGCTGCCGGAGATTGTATTAAGTCCAACCTAAATCCTCAGTTGACCGCTACAGTAATGAGTCATCTCATGAAAAGAAGACGCATATTTTTCACTATGACACGCACCTTTAAAGTGAGGAACGCTATACTGCTTATAGTACGCCGCTCTTTCTTTTTTACTGCGTTGCAATTCGTTGCAATAACATGTTATACCGTCTCATTGCGCCTTGCCAAAAAGAAACAACAACGCACGCTATACACCGCCCAACTGAGGATTTTAGGTTCAATAACTAACTTTATTTATTGGCATGAATGATTGGATTATTCCTGAATGGCCCGCTCCAAATAATGTCAGGGCATTATTTACAACGCGTAATGGCGGCAAAAGTTGCGGAGCAAATGGCATTTATGCAACGCTCAATTTAGGCGATCATGTCAACGATCGTTCGACAGATGTTGCAAAGAATCGAGTATTGCTACGCAATTATCTGCCAGCCGAACCCAAATGGTTAAAGCAAGTACATGGTGTTTTACCAATCTGGGTTGATCATTATTCCACGACACTAGAAGGCGATGCTGCAATGAGCCGACGCCGTGGAATTGTATGTGCCGCTCTAGTCGCTGATTGCTTGCCAATATTTTTATGCAATCCTGCTGGAACCATGGTCGGGGTTATTCATGCTGGCTGGCGGGGACTAGCGGGTGGAATTATTGAAAAAACAGTTATGGAAATGAATAGTGGTGAACCTAGGTTCATGGCATGGCTTGGTCCGGCGATAGGGCCAAATTATTTTGAGGTTGGTGAAGAAGTACGTGAAGCATTTGTAAGTCAAGACGACAAATCCCGGCTTGCCTTTGTTCCACAGCATGAAAAAAAAGGAAATAAATGGTTAGCTAACATTTTTTTATTGGCACGCCAACGCTTGGCAGCGATGGGGGTAACTGAAGTCTACGGGGGTGAAATTTGCACATATAGTAACCCAAAAAAATTCTTTTCCTATCGCCGTGACGGAAAAACCGGACGCATGGCGGCATTAATCTGGCTTGCTCCGTAACGACGTGCTTAATCTTTTAATATTCAGCGCTGTTTAGATTGCAGTTACTCGGCCGCAAACAAGAAAAAACACGTCGTTTGCCCCTGCAAATAAGCCTTATTAAAAAAGTGATGAAGTCAAACAGTGGCAAACCGAAAAGTTACAAAATTACAACTTCTAAAGTTTCAGTCAAACAACAGCGTATAATCCCGCCCTTTCCTTTGATTTAACTTTATGTCAACGCTAGCCTGGATTATTGTCGCCAGCTTGTTTGGTGGTGTCTTGAGCCTGTTATTCGCAGCT
>JAJFJI010000094.1 GCA_021774205.1 Nitrosomonas sp. | reverse complement strand
TGAAAGCTTAAGTCATGCACTCAACCAATTTAAGAACATGAAAGATGAGGCCGTGATTGAAATGGGAAAAACAGCAAGACAATGGGTCGAAAATGAATACACCGTTGAAAAGTACTCGGAACGACTACATAACCTTTATTCGAGATTAGGGGTAAGCATACAAGGAACGAGAGAGAGCAATGTCCCTAGTCGAGGACGATCATTCCTGCCAAGCACTTAAGGCAAAGCGCCGGCGATTACATCACGCATGGATGCAACTGTCATATGACCCTTCTTTCCTAACCGAAAACAGGAAGTAACTCCAATTTGCAGTACCCATGCTGTAGTCATCGATGATAATCAGCGTAGAGGTCCGATAAAAAACTGGCGAGATGGCTCATCACCATTACACAGTGCACGACCATATCGCGTCCAGCTCCAGAGGCACGGCATTCATGGCGACATATAAAACCATGCGGCACAACGATTGTTCAATCAATAATCATCGCAAATATGACGTTTTTTCATCTCCTCGACCGTCGGCACCCCGATCTTCGGCATCATGCCTCTCATCATCTCACCACATTGGCGCATCTTTTCCATCTCATCGTTGACGGCGATTTCACGGCTAAATTCCATGGCGCGTTTTTGCGCTTCGTCGCGCTTGCTTGACTGGCATAAACTTTTCACCTCCTGCTCCATCGTTTTGGCCTTCTCCGACAGTGACATTAGTGCGGCCTGATCAATATCCGTCATACACACCTCCATCTCCTTCGCCTGTTGCATCATCTGTTGCATTTGCGCCTCACTCATTCCTTTCTGGGCACAAACGCCCATCGGCACCATGATCAAGAACAGTTGAATGATTTTTTTCATGACTTTATATTCCCCTTTTTTCACTGTTAAATTCAAGCAGTGTTTAATTATCAGCTATAAACTGTTTTTAGTCCTTATCAGAACTGGTACAAAGTAAGGCCTGACGTTGTACTAGATTGTAATAATTTATGAACATCAAACATAACGTTTAACCGCTTGGTTTTCAATAAATAAAAAAAGGGGGCCACCTTTTACCCCCTTTTTGACCACCCTATAAAGTAGCATAGCAACGTTCCACTACTATTTGAAGTTCTATATTGTGCGTAAAGCTGCCCTATTTAACATATCTTCGCGTCAAATTCGCTGCTATCAGCACATAAGCTTCCGGTGCTTCGCGCTATAATCAGCTTTTTATAAAATAAATAAATATCGCATCCATGCAAGAAAAATACCATCCCCAGGAAATCGAGAAAAAAGCCCAGCAATACTGGGAAGAAACCACCGCATTCAAAGCAGTTGAAATTCCTGGCAAGCCAAAATATTACTGCCTGTCGATGTTTCCTTACCCTTCCGGGAAGCTGCATATGGGGCATGTGCGCAACTACACCATTGGTGACGTGCTGTCACGATATCGCCGCATGCTTGGTTACAACGTTTTGCAACCGATGGGCTGGGATGCCTTTGGACTGCCTGCCGAAAATGCAGCCATGCAAAATAACGTTCCGCCAGCCCAGTGGACTTACGACAATATTGCTTATATGCGCAAGCAGTTGAAAAGCCTGGGGCTAAGTATCGATTGGAATCGTGAACTAGCCACCTGCAATCCGAATTATTACCACTGGAACCAGTGGCTGTTTCTTCGCATGCTGGAAAAAGGATTGGCTTATCAAACGACCGGGAAGGTTAACTGGGATCCGGTTGATCAAACCGTGCTCGCCAACGAACAAGTGATTGATGGTTGTGGTTGGCGCACGGGCGCACCCGTAGAAAAACGTGAAATCCCGATGTACTACATGAAAATCACCGCCTATGCCGATGAACTGCTGAAAACCTTGAGCACCCTGCCCGGCTGGCCGGAGCGTGTAAAGACGATGCAGGCTAACTGGATTGGAAAAAGCTATGGCGTCGATATTATCTTTCCCGCTGATAAAGCGTCCGGAACGCCGCAAGCATTGAAAGTTTTTACCACGCGCGCAGACACCCTGTTAGGGGCAACCTATGTCGCCGTCGCAGCAGAGCACCCGATTGCACTTCATGCCGCAAAAAATAATTCAACGCTTGACGCCTTCATTGAGGAATGCAAGGTTGGCGCGACTAAGGAAGCTGATCTGGCCACCCAAGAAAAGAAAGGCATGGATACCGGTTTATTTGTTACCCACCCACTGACTGGGGCGAAACTGCCGGTATGGGTCGCCAACTACGTGCTCATGGGCTATGGTGAGGGCGCTGTCATGGCAGTTCCTGCGCATGATGAACGTGATTTTGAATTTGCCACGCAATATTCACTGCCAATTAAAGCCGTTATTAAGCCCAAGGAATGTGACCTGGAAACACCGCTTAAAGAAGCATTCGTCGAACATGGCATTACCTTTGCTTCAGGGGAATTTTCCGGCTTGGAATTTCAGGCTGCAGTCGATGCCATCGCAACAGCACTCAAACAAAAAGAACTGGGTGAAAAACAGGTACAGTACCGTTTGCGTGACTGGGGCATCTCACGTCAGCGTTACTGGGGCTGCCCAATTCCACTCATCCATTGCGAAACCTGCGGTGCCGTGCCAGTTCCAGATGATCAACTCCCGGTAACACTGCCCGAAGACCTGGTTCCCAATGGCGCTGGCAACCCACTGACTAGAACACCTGCTTTTTATGAATGTACCTGCCCGCAATGCGGCAAAACCGCACGACGGGAAACAGACACCATGGATACGTTTGTAGATTCTTCCTGGTACTATGCCCGTTACGCCTGCGCTGATCAGGACCAATCTATGACTGACGAACGAGTAAATTACTGGATGCCCGTCGATCAATATATCGGCGGTATCGAACATGCCATTTTACATCTACTCTATTCGCGTTTCTGGAGCAAGGTGATGCGCGATCTTGGATTAGTTGCGTTTGACGAACCATTTACCAATTTGCTAACCCAGGGCATGGTATTAAACGAGATTTTTTACCGTAAATCAGACAATGGGCGCATTACCTATTACAATCCAACGGAAGTCGATATTCAATTTGATGATCAGGGTAAGCGGTGCGGTGCGGTGCTCTATACCGATAACCAAGCGGTAGAATCTGGCGGTATTGGCACCATGTCAAAATCAAAAAACAATGGCGTTGACCCGCAACAACTCGTGGAACAATACGGCGCTGACACCGCCCGCTTGTTTATGATGTTTGCCAGCCCACCCACACAAACGCTGGAGTGGGCGGACACCGGCGTTGATGGCGCTTTTCGTTTCCTGAAACGGCTGTGGAAGCAAGTATATATCCATGTTCAGCAAGGCGTGATTTCTATAGATCCGGCACACCATCAAACACTTCCAACTGAACTGAAGCCGATACGCTTCCA
>JAJFJI010000093.1 GCA_021774205.1 Nitrosomonas sp. | reverse complement strand
TAGCAGCCATGCTGCCAAGTTAGTAGGGACTTTCATATTTAGTGTTGATGAAGTTCAAGAGGTTATTGAGTTTTCAAATGCAATTTTTTTCCCGCCATCTTCAATAGAACATTTTGAGGAGTTTCTTGTTGAAATAGATTCAAGAACAATCCCCGTTCCAGAACTAAATCAGTTTTTAAGTGAAAACGGAACATTCCGATATCAAGACCTCCAACCAATAGTTGATGCAATACATCGTGCGGGCCACAATGGAAAAATTGTATTTATGCTTGATGAACCGTTTTGGCGAATAAGGTTGTCATGTATTGAAGGCAATATGACTTCGTGCGCTGAAATTGATGCCGGTTATGTGAACGTTATCGAAGGTTACCGTAGGGTGGTATCAGAATTAAAAGAAATGCTCGATGATGTAGAAGTAATACACATTGAATCATTTGCTGAATTGTATTATCAGATAATTGAAACAGGTCGCCTGATTTTGATAGATAGTGCACATTACTTCAGCTTTAATTGCTACGGAAAGTTTGATAGTTGTGGTATCAATGGAATGAACATCCCATTCATATCACAAGCTGTTTATGGACGCATGCTTTTTGATGCAATTCAAGACCTGGGAACTGGCGCAAGAATGGTGCTTATCCCAGGAGGGTTTCTGCATCACACATTCTTTCCAACTGAGCAAGACGTGATAGATCAACTCGAGAAATATTACGAAATATACGATTCTACTGATGCTTTTGGTGGAATAGTCCCTTTTGTTTGGAGTAGTCTAAGCAACGATGTAGACTCTCTCGTTGGCGCAAGATATCTACCAGATGTCAGAAAAAATATAACCGATAATTTAAGCATCAGAAAGTAAAGTACATATCGGAATAGTTATTTACAGTTTATAAAAGACAAATAATTGGGTGTCCTTTATATTGTTACCTGACATAATAGAACGAACTACTCGCCTAGTGAACATTTCATTGATGAAGAACAAAACGGCAAAGGAAACAAAATCAGCTGATATTCTTCGTTTATCGAATCATCCTGATGAACTGGTCAAAAGCATTACCTATGATAACGGTACTGAAAATGTACCGCATCAGGAAATCAACGACAAGCTGGGCGCGCAGTCTTTTTTCTGTAAACCTTATCACAGTTGGGAGAAAGGTTCTGTTGAACAAGTCAATGGTCTGATTAGACGCTATTTACCTAAAGGCACTAACTTCAATAATGTCACCGAAGCTGAAATTAATCGTATTGAAAAAAGACTCAACAATCGCCCTAGAAAATGTTTAAATTACAAAACTCCCTACGAGATGTTTAGGTTAGCTAGTGGTGCACTTGCAGGTTGAATGCAAAAGGTGACAGATCTAATATTCCATCATATAAATATGTATTAAGACCTGCCAGCCATCACCAAGGATCAACTTTCCTTTTTTAATTTCTCCACAGCCTGGCTTATGGTAGCTTAACTCATGGAATAAAACTCATCCACTTGTTTATTCTTTCTCTGAATGATGTTGCTTGTATCAATCAAATTGCGAAGAAGAGATCAATCCAAACATTAATACAATACATCACCAATTTTTTTAGTTTTGCTGCAATATTAGACGTGACCCCATTGTTTTTAACTAACAGACTTGACCCTTTCTCTTTCTCCCTTTCTTGACCCTTTCTTGGTTTAAATGGTATAACCAAGAACGATTTCATCAAAGTCTTGATAATTTAACACCAGATGAAGTCTTCTATCAAAATCAAGCAATTCTTCAAACTGCCTGAGCTTGCTTAACTAACCATGTTAGAGCTTAATTTAATCTCGGGCTGTCCACAGTCAAAGGGAGCCACTTCACACCACACTACACCGCCTTCATCATCTATATGGACAGAAGAACAGCTTGCTGGATTAGTGGCAAATGAAGCAGCCGATATAATTAATAAGTTTAGGGGACCGGATAGCGCTCTCGTCGGAGTACTTGATCATAGTCTGCTTGGACTGGTGCCGTTTACTTTCTATAAAAAGTCGCCAAATTTTCAATAAAGGAGGTAATTTATGTCAGCAGAAACACACTTAGCTAAAATTCAAGTTACGACTCTACAAGCACGAGATTTTATTTTTTCGAATATTGACAAACCGAGTGTATTGTTCGATGCTGCTCATAAAAATGCGGTAACACTTGACATGCTTAGTGAAATCACGGATTTTCCAACTAATGTGATTAGTGTATATTTTGCAAATGCGAAATTTGATGCAGAAAAGCTTGATGATGTAAGCAAGCTAATTAATTCTGACTTAGGAGCATTAGAGAATATTGTGGCTTTTAACGACAATACGGGGATTTTGTCGACCACTTCACTAAAAGAGCAAGTACTGTCACGACTTCCGTTTGACGAACCTGTGTATGATGCATTTTTTATGCCTTTTTCTGAGTGGGAGAAGTTTTTTACTAGCGATAATATATACGATGCGGAAGAATTAAATGTGACACATTTAGGCAATGTGCCGGCAACTAAAGAAAGTATAGAGTCTTTGTTTTATGGCACATTGTTAAATATTTACTCTACCCTTGATCAAGCTGAATTGAGTCAACTAAATGACGCGCGAGACAATGGTATTTTAGATGAATCCCAGGAGCTACTTGTAAATGCCCTAACTGATTCTCCTTTACCGATTGCTTGGACAGAGCAAGCCCTGGCAGATCTTGTAATTGATGAAGCAGCCAATATTGTTAACGATTTTTTTATTGCTTTATTCGATGACTCTAATTTTGTGGGGCATACTGGTATACTTGACCGTACCTTTGCAGGGTTTGTAGATGCCTAGCGTAAAACAATCGTAGTAAATGGGGCAGGTTATTTTCCATAAAACAAACCTGCCCTTACATAGTTATTAAGGACATATATCGCTCAAATGCACCTGACATGACCGTGCAACCACTGCACCATTTGCGTTCGTATAAGGGCCGACACAGCAAAGTCTAGCTGCATAGGCATTGCTACTAGCAGTCGCTGTTTGCAATATTAAATTTTTCAGAGAATTGTTACCTTCTATAATATCTCCATGTTGATAAGCATCCTTCTCATCAAATCGAGAAAATTCTTTGCTTGTAAACAGCTGTACTTCTCCATTTCTGAGCTCTACCATCAAGGCAAAAACCTCATTACCAAACTTTGTAGTTTCTGAACCGATTGTTAACTCTACGGAATTCTCTAAGTCTTTATTTACAATAAATATGGGATCCTTGGTTTTTTTGGAAAATAAAGCTTCTATTCTCCCTCCCTCTAAAAAAACGTATTTAAAAACAAAAAATATTGAAAAAATCGCAAGTAAAATAAAAAAAACTAAGACTATATTTCTTACAGTATTTCTTACAGCTTTCATTCTAATCTCCTTTCTATTAAAAATTTAAAGTTAAACGTACAAAGAAAGTTCGCGACGGACTATAACGAGGCGCTAAGGGTTCCGATACAAAGAATTGCTGATTACGGAAATAAAAATTCTTGTTTAAAAGGTTTTTAACCTCAAAGCTCAGCAGACCTTTCCTTGATGACATACGGTAACCAACAAAGGCATCCAAAAGAAAAAAATTACTCTTACCTTCGATTTTTAAATTCTTAGGGAACGATAAACCAAAAGCAGCAGAATTCTCTTGGTTCAATCTTTTAATATTCTGACTTATGAATGTTCCCGATAGATTTGCAAAAAAACCATTCGGATTAAAATAATTAATTTTTAATGGAACGCTAAGTGTTTTTATAGCATTTGGTTCAATACCATTTTGTGTAGTATTTTCATTTCTAGAGAAATTTTCAAATTGAAAGTCACTTCTAAAAGACCAGTACGGATTCAATAACGTATAGATATATCCGCTGTATACTTGTTCTTTCTGTTTGTCAACGTTTTGCGAGCCAAGAAATGGCACCCATAATTCCCTAACTGACACTTCTACACCACCAAAAAGATAGCTATTAAAATTGCTATCTAGGCCAATTCCTTTACGCCTTGATCTTGTTCCTGTCGGGTCATCAAAGAATTGGTTGAAACCTGCCACTTGTGTTGGTTCAATCGTTTGTTGACCTACTAAATCCGTCTTGACTGTCTCAAGCCAAGCTAGGCGTAAACGTAGTGTATCAACTATATTCCACTGTAAACCAATCTTTGGATTAAGCTCATTTTCAGTTTTAGAAGAATTGCTCAATTTATATAATTGATAACTAAAACCCAGTGTCGGCGTGAGATTCTTTGGTAGTTTCCAATTAGAATACATATAGACATTATTGTACTCACTTGATGAATGTGTTTCTCCTTGTCTTTTAGTTACAGAATCTCCACTTCTTCTAGAAAACCCACCACCTAAAGTCATATTATAATATTTATCTCTAAACAAATATTGAGATTCAATTTGATAGCGTCTATTTTTAGCTAATTCGCTAATAGATGACTCAATTGGGTTTGGTTGCTTAATATCATTTGATCGGCGGTTTGCATACGTAGCCGATACAATAATATCTTGTCGTGGTGAAATTGAATATCTTGCGCCTAAACGTGCAGAGTCTTCTCTGAAATTAATTTTTTCTTTTCTGGAGAAAAAACGCGGATTAAAATCAAGCTCAATATCGCCATGCTCTTTCTCACGTCTGCGTACCTCAGCCTGAACATTAAACTTTGGTGTAAAGGCATGTTGTATAAATGCATTGTAGATATTGTGTTTCTGATCATTGTTCTCGCGAAAGCCATTAGTTTCATAATGGAACTGCCCTAAGCTAACCGAAGTACGGTCATGGAGCTGAGAAAACACCATTTCATTTCCTAACGTACCCTGATTCCCAACAACACCCGAGGCAACCAGTTGGGGTTTATTTCGCTCCATCAGTGGCGCAAATTCATTAAACCCTGCCGCGGCTGGTCCTGTATTAGTAATAATATTAAGATCGGTCACCGCGAGATGCGGTTGCACCGGATTGACGTTAATCGGCTGCAAAAGCTGCGCTTGCAACAATTCACTGACCCGTGCAATTTCATGTCTCGGGATATTGGCATAGGTATCCGAAAGAAATCGATGCGCGGATGAATTAGAAGGATCAACACTTAACGATTTGGCGGTTTCCATCAGGGCGCGCTTTTCAAAGCCCAGGTTATCGTATATGCGCGCCAGACTGGAGCTGCGTCCGGCCTCGTCCTGATCAAGCAGCAGTTTGGAGCGATACACGGCACGATTATCATTAAGTTCAATCGATTTCTGGATATCCTTTAATGCCTCAACCGGCCGGTTTTGCGTCTGTTTCTGGATCGCATCATAAAACCATGGGGTAGGGTCATAAGGATCACGTTCCTTAGCCATGTCAAACTGGGTGCTGGCCAGCGGGTAGCGTTTTTCCTCAAAATACGCTTTGCCCAGGTAGCTGCGTATCAATGAATTGACTGGGTCTAAACTGACGGCAATTTCCAGCTCAATGCGTCCGGCTTCTAGCTCTCCTTCGCGGATCAGCGCCAAACCCAAACCCAATCTGGGCATGGGGTCTGCCTGGTCGAGCGTAATCGCTTGCGTAAAGATTGCTTTGGCGGCTTTTGTGTCAATTTGCAATAAATGGGCAAAGCCCAACACCGTTTGCGTTTTGGCCAGTGTGGGATTTAAATTGACCGCCTGGCGCGCTGATTCAAGGGCGTGATCCAATTGGCCGGTTGACATTTGCAATTCAGCCAATCGCGCCCAGGTCAATGCATTTTGCGTATCAATTTTTACCGCTTCCTGAACACTGGCAAGTGCCTCTTCAATTTCAAAATGGGCTTGTTGCGCGTAGGAGAGTGCGAGTTTGGCTGTTGGAGATGCTGGATTCAATTCGACGGCTTGGCTAGCCAGGCTTAACGCTTGTTCCTTGTCATTCTGCACTACAGCAATAATGGCTTTTAAAGCATAGGCATCGCTGCTGTTTGGATCAAGCTCAAGCGTTTGTTCGATAGCGGCTTTAGCCTCGTCTACACGTCCGACGGATAACAGCAACCCGGCGTAGTAACTCAGGAAATGAGCGGTACGTGCACTTTGTGGCACATGATCAAGTTCGGAGATTGCTTTGATGAGCTTGCCTTGTTGATAAAATTCAATCGATGCGCGAAGTTCTGAAAACGCTGGTTCGCTGGTTATCTTCTCGTCCAGCTGATAATCGATAATGGTCGGGTAATACAACGCCCACTGCACGGCATCGGTTGGGCTGATAATGCCTATTTTTTTTGGCGCTTCTTTCTTGCGTGCTATGGCTGCTTCATGGTCAACCAGCACTAGACTGCCCTTATCATTACTGACGGATACCTGTCCTTCATAGATGACAAGTTGCGTATTGTCTTCCACTACGCTGACAAAAAATTCGGTACCTTCCACACCGGCATTGACAAACGGCGTTCTTATCTTGAATGGCTTGGGTGTTCGAGTAAGAATATGTAGCGCGCCTGTGAACAAATCAACAAGCGAGGTGGCTTTGTCTTCTGCTAATTCTGGAAATGTGATGGTACTCTTCTGATCTAGCCGCAGCATGCTTTCATTGTCCAAACGTAACGCTGCGCGGCTACGTGCACGAACCCGCAGCATATCTCCTGGGCAAAGTGTCATGTCCATGGTTGCCTGCTGCCAAATGGCTTGGCCTGCGCGGCGCAGTTCAACAATACCTTGTATCGATACAATCTGCGCTACTTTCGGTTCACAGGATGCTGCTGCAGAAACCTTACCGGCAAAACTAAATAGCGTTGATACAGCAAAAACAAAAAACATCAATGCTGATGTCTCGCCGTAACGCAGATTCAGTACAGTTGGCCGGCCAGCTAGCATGATAACCTTTTATTACTTATTGAAAATTAGAAAGCAGATAGAAACACGCTCCCCTCCCCGCTTCCTAAAAAACTACTTGAATAACCAAACACAGACTCTGGATCTAATTTATGAAAACCGTAGTCCCTTATAGCATCAAGGATATGCTATGCATTGACATATATCAAACCTTGTTACAAATATTACTTAAAAAGTATTTCACGGGATGTGGCAATTGTCACTGTTGAGCCAAAAAACCAATAGGAATGTTATTTACTTGTCATTTGTATGACTGAAGGCCATGCACCCACTGGTGGCACAAGTTTATATTGCTGACAATACTTCAAAAAAAATCGTGTCGGCCCATCATCTGGAAATACCTTGAGGATTTCTGAAAAACCATTGCAAGCTTGCTGCCATTGCTGCAACTGATAGGCTTGAAAGGCGCTCGCAAAAATTTTACACAGCCACAATTGTTCACTACTTGCCGCTTGCTTATGCGCAACAAGCTCGGCTAGGCTTACCGGAGATGATTTTCCGACCAACAAAAAATCTCCAAATGGACGAATCAGAAAATCATCCAGGCCTTCAACAACTTCACCGGACAATAACAAACGTGTTCCAAGTTTTTTGTTGGCGCCCTGAATTCGGTTGGTCGTGTTCACGACGTCACCAACAGCGCGGTATTCGAAATGACGGCTTGCACCCACAGTTCCCAGTATTATTTCGCCAAAATGCAAACCAATACGTGTGGTCAGTTTTGGTCGATTATCGGTTTGGTTAAAACGATCCACTGAAGCCGCAATGCCCAGGGATGCCAGGCATGCTTTCTTCCGTAATTCTGAATTTGCAGACGGCGCTGTCCATAGCGCCAACATCGCATCGCCCACCACATCAGAAACATCACCCGCATATTTTTCAACCGGTTCAAACAATGCGGCATAATAATCATTCATCAATTGGCTTAGCCGGCCAGGGCTCATCCTCTCCGACAGCGGCGTATAGTTCTCAACATCGGTTGCCAAGCAGACGCCATAAACCAATTTATTGTTGGCGGTGACTTGGCCTGCACTTTCCTTGATATGTTTAACCACCCGTTCAGGAAGAAAACGTCCAAATTGTTCCTCAATTTGCTTACGTTCGCGTTTTTCGGTGTAATATTTCATTGACACCGATCCGAATACTGCCAATGGCAATGGCATGAAAAGTGGAA
>JAJFJI010000092.1 GCA_021774205.1 Nitrosomonas sp. | reverse complement strand
TGACTAATTAATATGGCGCCTGGTTGACAGTGATTCTCTATCCGCGAAGCGGTATTAACAACATCGCCAATTGTCGTCCAATCCAGTCTTTCAACAGTACCAACATTGCCAACAATTACCTTTCCCCAATGAATACCAATGCGCAATTGCAGTACTTCCTGTCCTGCACGGGCACGCAAGTTATTGATGTCAATGGAATGACTTTGCATCTCAAGAGCGGCAAGGACCGCATCATATGGGTTCCTGAAAAGCACCATGATACAATCACCCATAAATTTATCAATAAGACCACCGTGCATTGTTGCAGACTTTGAAACTCTGCGAAGAATTGCATTAAGCGTATGAATAACTGATTCTTCATCCTCATTATTTTCTACATAGGTGGTGAAACCAACGATATCGCAAAATAATACCGCCATAAAACATTCTTCGTTGGTTAAGCGATTACCACCCAACCTAACAACTTCCCGGGCTCTTTCTTCAACCAGCTGTGGCACATAGCTCCGTGTTATATTATGGACTCTGGCTTCATTCAGAATTGACCCTTCTGACAGGTTATGGTTTTCATCACCATCAATGGAGACAGCTTGCCACAATGTGTGGACAACCCCGCTCTGTTCGCGATAGCCACTTACGTTAAATAACATCGTCAAATCGGTTTCTTTAAAAGAACTCACGCGGATTCTGTAATTTCCAAAAACCCCATTGGGCGATTCAAGCGCGAGTCCCCATATCACATCATTATAAAAATGCGTAGGAATGGATTTTGCTAGTTTCTGAATAGAAGAAACCGATTCATCAAGATTCAAACAGACAAGGATGGATGGCGATGCAGCGAGTATTGCGCCAGTACTGGCGAAACTAACAATACCATAATCGAGTTGTGAAAAAATAGCGTGCAAATGATGCTGCGCTATTGGGGGCATAAGTAATTCTGGCAGATTTGTGAAGACAGTCTTTCTGGTATGCTCTGATTCTGCAGCCGGCTTAACGAGTGAAACAACGCTATAACCGGCATCAATATCTACTTCTTGTCTAGAAAATTGCAAACCCAACGCGTCTGCCAGCTTATTATCCAATCTTACAGCGCATCCACAAATATCAGGATAGCTGATTGCCATAATAACCCCATCCCTATTGGGAAAATTCAATGCAATATGCAGACCCCTCTCTTTGCAAAATCTCGCAATATTGCAATCACCATGTTCAGCTAGTTCATGTTTATAAAGTATTTCTAATGCCTCATGGCTATCTGATGTACTGATACAAAAATCAGTATCCACGACTTGCCTAAATACCGTGTAATGCAATGTCTTAACTGCATCCGTAATAAACTTATGGAGTAATAGTAACGTTGGCTCAAATAATTGGGTAAGTTGCAAACGACCCAGTGACAAAGCAAGACTGGCTTTCAGTTCTTGCTCAATATTCTCCTCCATCGACGACACCAGGATAGTCTGAACGACCTGGGTCTGAATGCTTGTTGTTTCTTCAGTTGGTTTAGCTATTAACATGGGCGCATTGCTGATAAAGTTCATTTTCCATCAATCCTTGCATAAATAAGTCTTCAAGCAGGTAATCACAAAATTCACTACTTAAACCCAGCGTCATCAGTTTTACCTTCCGGGTATCTGGATCCCAAGGACTAGCGCCGATACCAGCACCCTTAGTCAAACTATTGGCTGCCGCAAGACTAAGTTGCACGGGGCTTAGTTGTGCAGATTCTTCAGTTTCAGCGCAATAAGGTTCATCAAGATTAATACCCATATACTGAACAAAATGTGCAGGCAATTTCCATTCTTTCACTGCTTGCTGACCCACATAATAGTGATCCATACCCAGAAACCTTTGTTCCGCTTCGGCGCTGGAACAATGTCCCGTCAACAAATAATCCATGGCACTTAAATACGCTTCTGAATAATGAGAAAAAAGCAATATCTTGCCGACATCATGCAGTAATCCTGCGACAAATGCTTCCTCTGCTTTACCGGAATTACCCATTTCCACACAAATGCGCTGACTGGCAATAGCAGTCAGTAGTGAATGGTTCCAAACATGCAGCTGAATCAGTTTATTTTTACTCCGCGAAAAAATAGATCGGGTGATTGCGAGTATCGCCAGAGAACGTATCACGTTGAGCCCCAGCAAGGTAATAGCAATCGGCAACGTTTTAATAGGTCTGCCGCGATTATATATCGCTGAATTGGCAACTCTGAGCACAAGGGATGCTACGCCTTGATCTGATCTAAGCAACCGATCTAAGTCTCCAAAACAATGAGGCGAATCATTATCTATCTTAACAATTTTGGAAATAATATCAGGCTGAGACGCTACATTCCTGTAATCTATTTTTTTTTGTTCCACCATGAAATCCTAACAAGTACCGCAAATAAAATTTTTCCAGTTCACCCGAAACTCACCTTTTATTTCAAGCCAATTAGCTACTTATTATCAAAAAAATGCGGCCAAGTGCTATACATGCAAAAATTAGTGCCGGCGCATTATCAATACACCTGCGTTAACATGAATGATCTAGTTCTGCATAACTATCTTTTGCAACGATCAACCGCGGTTATTTGACTTAACGGCATTATTAGGTAAAAATTTGATAGAAACCCAATATCGAAATTTTCCGGTATTCCAGGAAAATATAACTCATTGTTTAATCATACCTATTAATTTTTCAGAATTTGATTTGTTTTTTCACTTTCTAGGCAGGCTATAATATTCAATTTTCATCACAATCCCATGAAGTATTTATTTCCACTATTGTTATGCCTATGCTGGGCTAGCGCTCCTATATATGCGCAGCAACCAGCCTTAACCATAGCGGCAAAAGCCTATTATCTTGTTGATTTTCAAACAGGTCAGGCATTAGCTGGCCAGAATGTAAATGAGCGTATTGAACCAGCCTCGCTCACCAAACTCATGACGGCTTATGTCACTTTTTCTGCGCTGAAACAAAATCGGATAACACTCAATCAAACCGTGCAGGTATCCGAACGCGCTTGGCGCATGATTGGTTCACGCATGTTTATCGAGCCGAATAAACCAGTGACAGTGGATGAACTGATAAAGGGAATGATAGTGCAATCTGGAAATGACGCCTGTATCGCACTAGCTGAAACGATTACAGGATCAGAAGAAATATTTGTTCACATGATGAATAAAGAAGCTGCACGCATTGGAATGAAGAATACAAACTTCACCAATTCAACCGGGCTACCGGATCCTGAACACTACAGTTCCGCGTACGATCTTGCATTACTCGCATCTGCAATCATTCGTGATTTTCCTGAATTCTACCCACTTTATTCTCTAAAAGAATATACTTACAATGGCATCACCCAACCCAACCGTAACCGCCTGTTGTGGCTGGATCCCCATGTAGACGGTCTTAAAACGGGCTGGACCAAGTCTGCCGGTTATTGCCTCATCACTGCAGCCATACGCGACAAGCGGCGACTGATTTCAGTTGTGATTGGCTCTGATTCAGCCAATGTGCGTAGTATTGAAAGTCAACGCTTGCTGAATTATGGCTTCCAGTTTTATGACACGCTACATTTGTATAATAAAAATCAAGGGGTAACAACTATCCAATTGTGGAAAGGCGATCAGAATTTACTCAAAGCAGGTTTCAGCCAAGATATCTACTTCACACTACCGAAAGGTCAGGCGGAACAACTAAAAGCCACAATGGAATTCCAGCAACCACTTATCGCGCCTGTTAATGCAGGACAAAAAGTTGGCACTGTAAAATTTACACTAAATGGCAAACCGATGGCAACTTATCCCTTAGTAGCCTTGGAAACAGTTGATACCGCCAACATTTTTGGTCGCACCTGGGATAGCGTCAAGTTATTTTTTAATTAACCACTATCCGTCACACTTTTTAGGATAAGCATGATATATCTCAACGGCAAATTTATGCCTCTTGAAGAAGCGTGTGTTCCCGTATTGGATAGAGGCTTCATATTCGGTGACGGCGTTTACGAAGTTATCCCTGCCTATTCACGTAAACTATTCCGCCTGACTAGCCACTTGCATCGCTTGCAACACAGCCTTGACAGTATCCGTTTAAAGAATCCTTATAGCAATTCACAATGGCACGATTTATTGAAAAAAATTGTAGCGGGTAATGACAATGAAGATCAGTACGTTTACCTGCATATTACCCGAGGTGTTGCAAAACGCGATCATGCTTTTCCGCAAAACTGTGAGCCAACAGTATTTATTATGAGCAATCCGTTATTAGCGCCGTCACAAGATTTACTAGCTAACGGGTGCTCTGCTATCACCGCCATCGATAATCGTTGGATACGCTGCGATATTAAGTCTATTTCACTGCTGCCCAATGTATTGCTGCGTCAAATGGCGGTCGATGCCAATGCGTTAGAAACCATTCTTATTCGAGATGGTTTTCTAACCGAGGGGGCAGCAAGTAGTATTTTTGTCGTTAAAGATAACATATTGTTAGCGGCACCTAAAAGTCATTTAATGCTACCAGGCATTACCTACGATGTTGTTTTAGAGCTAGCGGCTGCTAATCATATTCCCTATGAAATTAGAGAAATTTTCGAAGAAGAGCTTCAATCTGCTGACGAAATTATGCTAACGTCCTCTACCAAAGAGATTATGGCTGTTACTCGTCTGAACGACAATCTAGTCGGCAACGGAAAACCTGGCGCACTATGCCAACAACTTCAGCAACTATACCATCATTACAAGACAACAACGATGCGAGGCGATGCGCCTTTATCCTAGCTGAATGACCGAGCAATCTTCACCCATCAAATATCCCTGTGAGTTTCCTATCAAAATTATGGGCAAATCCCATAAGGATTTTATTCACACCGTGGTAACGATCGTTAAGCAACATGCGCCTGATTTCAAAGATACTTCGATGGAAATAAAAGCCAGCAAGAATAATACCTATTCAAGCATTACGTGTACGATCCATGCTAATTCACGAATTCAACTGGATGCACTGTATCAAGAATTGTCTGATCATCCGATGGTGGCGATAGTACTTTAATGAGCGCCTCTCAGGTTGGTCAAATCATTAATAGTTCCAGACTGGAAATCAAACAGGTGGGCATGGTTGATTATCTTATTGCATGGCATGCGATGAAATCTTTCACGAACAATCGCACAAGCGATACCCGTGACGAGATCTGGATAGTGCAGCATCCACCTGTTTACACACTGGGAATTGCCGGAAAACCAGAACATTTACTGCATCAAAATGGCATTGAAGTCATTAAAACCGATCGCGGCGGACAAATTACCTATCACGGTCCTGGCCAACTCATCGCTTATTTACTGTTAGACATGCGCCGCCTGAAAATAGGCGTACGAGAACTGGTCAGAAGAATGGAGAATGCGGTTATCGATCTATTGAAAGACTATCATATCGACGCAGATGGTCATGTGGACGCCCCAGGAGTCTATGTCGCAAATGCCAAAATTGCCGCGCTTGGTTTAAAAATAAAGCGGGGCTTTTGCTATCACGGCATTGCACTCAATATTGACATGGATCTCGCTCCCTTTTCCGCTATTAATCCCTGCGGCTATCCAGGATTAAAAATAACACAAACCAAAGATCTTGGCATTACAGATAGATTGGAGACTTTAAGTAACAAATTTACAGAAAAACTAAAAAAAAACATTTTTAACAATTGTTTAATGTGATATCAGTACGCCGCCAACTTGATATTTACGACGGGCTAGCAGTTATCATTAATAAAGGAAAAATCTCAGCATTATGACCATTAACATTCGCCAAAAAGGCGCAGCAAAAACTGCGCGCAACCCGATTAAGATTGCGCCTCAATCACCTCATGATCTGTTACGTAAGCCATCATGGATACGTGTTCGCTCACCTAACAGTCAAAATTTTTATGATATCAAGCGTATGTTACGAGAGGAGAAATTGCATACAGTATGCGAAGAAGCTTCTTGTCCTAATATAGGCGAATGTTTTGGCAAAGGGACCGCTACCTTTATGATTTTGGGTGATTTGTGTACACGCCGCTGCCCGTTTTGCGATGTCGCGCATGGCAAACCACTACCGCCTGATGCTGAAGAGCCCTTACACCTGGGACGATCCGTCGCCACCTTGAAGTTAAAATACGTTGTTATTACCAGCGTTGACCGTGATGATTTACGTGACGGAGGCGCGCAACATTTTGCCGATTGTATACGTGAAATTCGCGCTCATTCACCACAGACAAAAATTGAAATTCTGGTGCCCGACTTTAGGGGAAGACTAAATGTCGCACTGGAAAAACTTTCCATTTGTCCACCAGACGTTTTAAACCATAACCTTGAGACGGTTCCACGTCTCTATAAACAATGCCGCCCTGGGGCAAATTATACCCATTCATTAAAATTGTTGAAGGATTTCAAAATAGCTTTTCCGGAAATACCGACCAAATCTGGGCTGATGTTGGGATTAGGTGAAACAGATGAAGAAATTCTTGAAGTTCTGAGTGAATTACGTGAACATGATGTTAATATGCTCACAATTGGCCAATATTTACAACCAAGTATTGGACATTTGCCAGTACTACGCTATGTTACCCCGGAAAGTTTTAAGGAATTTGAACATGCCGCGATTGAAATGGGTTTCAGTCACGCAGCCTGCGGCCCAATGGTGCGCTCCAGTTATCATGCAGATCAACAAGCACACGAAGCAGGACTAACATAAAGGTAACGTTTCTGGCTATAACGCCACTATTTCAAAATCGTGCGTTATCTCCACTGCATTTTTCAGCATAATTGAAGCCGAACAATACTTTTCCGCAGATAAATTGATCGCGCGTTCGACCTGTGTTCGGTTCAGATTTTTCCCTGTCAGAATGAAGTGCAAATGAATATGCGTAAATACCTTGGGATCCAAAGTTGCACGCGCTGCTTCAATTTCCACCACACAATCACTAATATCCTGGCGCCCTTTTTTCAGAATCATCACCACATCAAACGTAGTACAGCCACCAACGCCCATTAATATCATTTCCATCGGACGCGGCCCCAGATTCTTACCACCTGCTTCCGGGGCACCATCCATTAAAACGCTATGGCCGCTTTCTGATTCGCCTGAGAAACTCACCCCACCCTGCCACTTAATACGTGATTTCATGTCACTCCTAATGAATTTTTAACACAGTAAGAAAACTCAAATGGATTCCCCAAAATAAAAAGCCGACGCTGAAGACGTCGGCTTTACGAATCTTTGAAATTCGAATTAGTTATTGAGCGATAATATAAACTCAGATAAAACTAACGCGTTTTCATCGCTGACGGCTGGGTTAGGCGGCATTGGAATTTGTCCCCAAACGCCATTACTACCATTCTTAATTTTTCCGGCTAGCATTTCAGCAGCACCTTCTTCACCAGCATATTTAGCGGCAATTTCCTGCAACGCTGGTCCTACTAATTTAGCGTCAACATTGTGGCAGTTTAAGCAACCACTGCTTTGTGCCAGAGCTGCTGGATCCGCCTGTACGTTACCCGCCAATAAAAAAGCAGATGCCGCAGCTATTCCGATAAAAGTTTTTTTCATATATTTCCTTAAAATATTTACAAAAGGGGTGGTATTTTACCCTGAACTTCGCAGACATGCAGCAACTCCTGTATATTAGAGATTCCTGGCAAACAATTAACGCCTTGACAGACCCAGGCATTAACGTTTCCGTCTGTTGGCAAAGCCTTGTTAAGACTCGGTGGCAGGCCGATAAGTTCCGATGACAAAGCAATAACAAAAAGTTGAGGAAACTTACACTGTAATTGACGCTGCCATTTGGAAAGATCAGGCTCACATCCACGCAGAATAACGATTTTTGGTGGCGCAATGATTTCATCTATCGCTGTCAGCAAGGTACAATTAGCGCTAGGTCGGCGCGAGATCACTGGATGGAATAAATGCAATGCTCGTTCAGCAGCCTGCAAATAACGAAACTCTCCAAGCAAGTGGCCAAGCCGCTGCAGTGCAATGGCTGCCACCCCATTCCCCGATGGAATAGCGCTGTCATGAACTGGCTTGGGACGATGGATGAGTTTTTCATGATCATGACTGGTAAAGAAAAACCCACCCACTTCCTTGTCTTCAAACTGGTTCAATAACACCTCAGCCAAAGCGACAGCAAATTCCAAGTCTACTGTGCGAAATTCTGTTTGCATTAATCCCAACAAGCAATCCAGTAGAAAAGCATAGTCATCGAGGTAGGCATTTAGGTGTGCTCTGCCATCTTTATAGGTTGCCAGCAGTCGATTATTTTTCCACAATGTTGAACGTATAAAATCAACTGCACGAGTGGCTGAAAAAATCCATGCCTTGCGCTCAAAAACCCGCCCTGCATAGACCATCCCCTTAATCATTAACCCGTTCCAGCTGGTTAATATTTTCTCATCGCGCCCTGGATGCAGACGTGACTCGCGCGCAGAAAATAGCTTGCGTCGCGCTGATTTCAGTCTTTGCTGCGCTTCATCAAGGCTAATACCAACAACCCGAGCAACTGCTGATAGCGGCTGGACGATTTCTAGGTTCCAATATTTTTCCTCAAAATTAGGCGGTTGCAATACTCCATAATATGGCGCAATCACCGCAAATTCTTCCCGAGTCAGCATTTGTGATATCTGATCACGTTTCCATACATAAAATTTACCTTCCTCATGTTCGGAATCCGCATCCAGTGTCGAATAATAACCGCCTGCGGTATCGACCGGCGATTGCATTTCACGCCTCACCCATTCCGCTGTTTCAACGACAACCCTTTTAAATAATGGCTCACCCGTCGCAAGCCAGGCATCGGTGCATAGTTGCAATAGCGGTCCGTTGTCATAAAGCATTTTCTCAAAATGCGGAATCTGCCATTGCTGATCTGTACTATAACGACAAAAACCACCGCCAAGTTGGTCGTAAATTCCGCCTTGCGACATCTTTTCTAGCGTAAGCAGCGAGATTTCCAGCGCTTTATCATTTTTAGCAAGAAAATATTGCCGAAAACAGAACCCAAGTTCGGCTGGATGAATAAATTTTGGTGCTTGACCAAAACCACCATGCACCGGATCGAACATATCTTTCAATTCCTGCAATGCTTGGTCTAGCAATGATTCAGAGAAGACCGACGCAACGGAATTTTGTGACGGCAATGTATCAGCAAGCAGTTTCTGCAATTCGGCACCTTGCTGCGTAATTGCATCGCCACGCGTCATATAGGTCTCTGCAACACGCGGCAGCAAATCTAGGAAACCCGGCAATCCATGACGCGGCTGTTTGGGAAAATAGGTACCACCAAAAAACGGCTGCTGCTCAGGGGTCAAAAACAGGGTCAGTGGCCAGCCACCATTACGCTGATTAAGCATGTAATACGCAGTCTGATAAATCTGGTCAAGATCAGGTCGTTCTTCCCGATCAACCTTGATATTAATAAAGTACTGATTCATCATCGCAGCTACCTCATCATCTTCGAAACATTCATGTGCCATAACATGGCACCAGTGACAAGCAGAATAACCAATTGACAGCAAAATCAGTTTATCCTGAGAACAGGCTAGCGTTAGCGCCTCTTTTCCCCATGGATACCAATCAACTGGATTATCCGCATGCTGGAGAAGGTACGGACTGGTTTCATTGACAAGATGGTTGGACATGAAGTTAGAGATACAGAATCAACAATTTTGGAATTGTGCCCTGATTGGAGGTCATAAAAAAGGAGGAAAATATTGTTCAATATAATACGCTTATCTGGATTGGATAAAAACAACTAAAATTAAACCTAAAAGCCTCAATTGACCGCGACAGTAATAAGTCATCTCATGAAAAGAAGATTCCTATTTTTCACTATGACACTCAGCTTTAAGGTGAGAAACACAATGATGCTGATAGCACGCCGTTGTTTCTTTTTTACTGCGTTTGCAATTCATTGTAATAAAGAATTATTTCGCCTCATTGTGCCTTTCCAAAAAGAAACAACAAGGCACGCTAAATACCACTCAACTGAGGATTTTAGGTTGAAACATCTTTTTTTCATAATACAACCGGCAATTCATTATGGAATCGGTAAAGCGGAAAAAGTGGCTAGGCGGAGATTGATGCTCGGCTATGGACCAATAATCAGCCAGACATCATAATGGCGACAATAGTAGTACGCGTGTTATTCAAACGGGAGAAGAAAATGTCACGATTACGAAGCCTGCTGTCCCATAGCATTCTACTTTTAATGGGCATCATTAGTCCTTTGTGTCACAGTACAACGCAGGGTGATAACATTGAACTGACTGTCGTTAAAAACGATAACGAATTTGTGCACACTGGTTCTGGTGATGTGCGTATTGGACTTACCTTACAACAATACGAAGCAGGATTGAAACGCCTGGAAAAAGAAGTAGAAACGCGCTTTGTCAGAGCGCAAGATAATGATCGACAACACTTAGAAACCCAGTTGCATGCTATCCAAGTCCACTTACAGAACATCGAACATAGCTACCAGGAACACATCGAAGATTTACGAAAACGTATTGCGCAGTTGGAGTCAATCCAGGGGCAGGTACCTGATGAATTACTGAGTCAAACCCAACATGCATTGGCCGATGGCGATACCGAGCAAGTTGATCGATTATTGCACCAAATGGAAACTCAAACAGCTAATGCAAACAAAATCACCGCAGAAGCAAATAATCAGCGCTGTCAGATTGCCGAGGATGAGATACGCTATCGTCAGGCATTCACGTTGTGTCAGCAGGCCGTGCAATTAGCACCCGACAGGACGGACTACCTGTCAGACTTGGCGGATCTGGCTCATACGCTGGGTGAGTATGAAAAAGCAGTCGAGTATTATGAACAGGCACTAGCCAGTTACCTCAAAACCTATGGGGAAGATCATCCCGGTGTGGCGATTAGTCGCAATAATTTAGGTGCGACCTGGGATTCTCTTGGCGAGTATAAAAAGGCCATTGGCTATTATGAGCAAGCGCTGGCCAGTGACCTCAAAACCTACGGGGAAGATCATCCCGATGTAGCGATTGATCGCAATAATCTTGG
>JAJFJI010000091.1 GCA_021774205.1 Nitrosomonas sp. | reverse complement strand
GTATCAATACAGTTTATGGCGGGGAGTGTTGCATTCTTTATTGCACGGGATAACAAGCGCAAACTGCGGTAACGGTGGCTGATTGCGTTCTGATAACTTTCCAGCGAAGGCGTCGCCGAACCTAATATCACAGGCACATTCATCTGCCTGGCACGAAAAATTGCAATGTCCCGCGCCGAGTAGCGCAAGCCTTCCTGTTGCTTAAATGAACTATCCTGCTCTTCATCCACAACGACCAGACCGAGATGCGGCAATGGCGTGAAGACAGCCAATCGTGTACCTAATATGATTTTGGCGTCTCCGCTTTGCGCCTGTAACCAGCCCGTTACACGCTCGGTATCATTGAGCCCGCTATGTAAACTCACCAGTGGTATGTCGGGAAAACGGGCGCGAAAAATTGCTTCTAGTTGTGGCGTCAAATTAATCTCGGGGATCAACACCAGTGTTTGCAGTCCCTGAGATAAAACATGCGCAATTATTCGTAGATAAACCTCGGTTTTGCCGCTGCCCGTTACGCCATGTAATAACCAGGTATTGAACTTGTCGATTTCAGCTGTGACTGCGTTGACGGTAATTTCCTGTTCATCTGTAAGTGTGGGAATGATTGGTGTGTCTGTAGAAATCGTTGGTAACGCCGCAATTTCTTCAACCCAGCCTTGCACAATAAATTCCTTTAGAATTTTCATTGCGCGTGATGAAATTTGTTTTGCATCTTTACCGCTCATAGCGTCAGTTATGCTTAATTGCGCAAGCAAGTGGCGTTGGACGCTATTCCGGGAAGGAATAGATGATGTATCAACCTGCTTTCCGGAATCAGTAAGGCGATAAAGAAAATCTCCAACCGATTTTTTTGGCTGAGTCAGTTTTCGGTCACGCAGCTTACTGGGCAATCCATTCATTACGACCATCCCCAATGGATGATGATAATAATCACTGCAAAAACGAAATAAATCGAGCAATTGCGTTGGTAATGGCGGGATTTCTCGGAAAATATATTCAGCGGGTTTCAGTTTCTCAGGCAAGACCGGTGTATCAGAGCCGACACCCATGATAATCCCGGTCATCAGCTTTTTGCCGAAGGGAACGCGTACGCGCAAACCAATATCCTGTGGCGTTGCTTCAGGTGCCATATAATCAAACAAACAATCGACAGGCGTATTGAGTGCAACGCGGATAATTATCATGCCAATGGGCAGATCAATGACAGATATTTACAGAGCTGTGTTATCTGATCATTTCCACCCTGAATAACAAAGCTATTCAGGGTGAAAATGTTGGTGAATAGGATTTCTTTGGTGTCCCAAAAAAATTATTTTTCAGTTGATCCGGAAATTCGATATGCCGTTACAGGTTCATCACCTGTTATCTCAATTGTGGCTGACTCACCATCTGCATTAATCGTAAATTTGTGCGCTTCTTTAATATCTGGTCTTGAAAAGCCGACACATCCATCAGTATTATAGGTAAATCCTGAAACACTCAATTGATTTGCACCTTTGTTATACGTGTAAGAAGCGAGTTCAACACCTGGCCTAGCACATTCTGCCTGATCTTCTCGCTGTACGTCACCTGTTGGGTCAACCGCAAAGAATTTTCCGTCCGGAAAAAAAATCAGTGTCCTGGTATTGATCGCATCTTTATCATATGCCCAGGCACCGACAATTCCGGAAGCTTCATTCTCAACTCTCTTGAATCGACTTTCTTTCACCTCTGTTTCGACAACAGCACCCGCTTTAGCTGATACAGTACTTGACGCACCACCGATATGAAAGATTTCACTAAAGACACTGGGTTGTTCACGCGGTATTGGTTTATTTACAATATCTGAGAATATTAATTCAAAACCATCGGTATGGATTCGCCTGGGCGGCATAGGGTTTGATAAACCTTCTCTAAGGTTGCTGTCAACTATGGGTTCTCCGAGAACTATAAACCCTCTGGTATCAACCCCTGTTGCTTTTGCAACACCATACTCTGCACCCGCCTGGTATAACGTGCGGCCACCACATGCCCTGTTTTCATCACAAGAATCATCTGGCCTAGCCGTACCATGTAAATATTCTCCACTGCCATCTGTTGCAACTCGTAGCATGGTGGCTGTGCTGCCATCGTGGCCTGCCCATACATGTGCATTAAATATACTAAAACCCTGGGAGAGAAATTGCGCGACGGCTTCTTCTGGTGTTTTAATTTCGCCCTCGATACCACTGGCTTCCAGTACGTCTTGTAAATTAGCGGCATCGGCAAATGTGTCCGGACTGCTTTCCAGATTAATGGATGCATTGAGCGCAGCGGCAGTGTCGTCTGAAATGGTGACGCCATTGGATAGATCTCCATCGACATCCAATGTTTGCAATAGAACCAATAAATTTTGTAATTTATTTTCATTACCATCAGCCAACGCAATAGGTGTAATAATATCTGCTCCCGGGATGTTGCCTAATGTTAACCCGCCAATCTTGAATTCGATGGTGTCGCCATACGTAAAATCAAAAGTGCCTTCATCATTGGTTTTACCAGACGCACCGGATGATACGGCATAGGAAATGCCAGAGATCGGAGCATTCATCATCAACACGCCCGTAGCTGAACCTGTAGGCATTACTCTAGCAGCTTCTCTAGTACTGGTACCGCTGTCGGTAGCACTATCACAAGCAGTCAGACCAATGACGAGTGCAGCAATTGGCATCAAGCATACCCAGCGGATTTTACATGTGTTTTGATTCGCGTTCATTAAAGTTCTCTCTTGTTTAATTGATTAGCGTGATTTTAATATTCTGACGTTGTTTTATTTATTTTATTGCAGACATACCTATTATAGCTAACCTGCAACCTTTTCGTTTCATCTTTCTTCTCATCAGCCATCTTATTGTTTTTAAGTTGTTTCTCCCGTTAACTATTCAAGTTACTAAGCCATTACTTGGTTTATTTCTTTCTTGCAATCCTGAAAAGCAGGATATTTACACAATTTAAATAGCTTCTTTAGGAGTAAAACGATAAATCTATATGGCTACGTGACATTTATGAAACATTCGGGATATGATTAACCTATTATCATTTAAGGTGGAGTCATGATTAATATTCAGAAAAATGACAATCTGTTCATTCTTGCAGTAATTGGCGAATTTACATTGAAAGACTACAAGGAATTTGAGGATCAGGTTCTTCATCAACAGCATTCTGACGGAAAAGTAAATGTATTGTTCGACCTGCGAGATATGTTGGATTACACCGTTGATGTTGCATGGGAAGAGATTAAATTCATGCATGAGCATGGCAGCGAGTTTAATCGGGTGGCGGTGGTAACCGATGACCAATGGCAAGCGTGGAGTGCCTGGGTTTCTAATCTTTTCATTAATGCCGGGGTCTCAGGGTTCAGTGATTATGATGAGGCAATAGCATGGGCATCTGCTGATGAGTAACTCATACCTAATAGACTGTCGGCACCATAGAGGTTAAAGATGATTGGTTTGTTTAAACTGTTAGAAAATTCACATGGATGAATTTGCTTTAGCCAGAGCACTCCATGTATTGGGTGTGGTTTTGTGGATTGGCGGCGTCGCCATGGTTACCACGGTGTTGCTACCAACGGTGGCACGGATGAATCCAGCATCTGAAGGACTGGCGTTTTTTGATCGATTCCGGCACAGATTTGCGGCACAAGCGCGTTACACCACGCTGCTAGTTGGTTTAAGTGGCTTTTATATGGTTTATGTGCTTGATGCCTGGCATCGCTTCACTGAATGGCACTACTGGTGGATGCATGCCATGGTTTTTATTTGGTTGATTTTTACTATAATGCTATTTGTACTGGAGCCGCGTGCGCGACACCGTCAGCAAGAAACCCCCGCGCAGCTAACCCCGGAAAACAAATTAGCCAGGATTCAACGCATGCACTGGATTTTATTGACTGTAAGCCTGATTACTGTTGTTGGTGCGGTGGCAGGCAGTCATGGCTGGTTAATTTTTGGAGCATAACCAATGGGCTTTGCTGCATTAAAAATAATACATATTGGCAGCGTCATCCTGAGCTTTCTGCTATTTTTTCTACGTGGAATATGGATGATGCAAGATTCGGCCAACCTGCAACAGCGCTGGGTAAAAATTCTGCCGCATGTGGTAGATACCGTGCTGCTGAGTAGCGCCATTGCGCTGGCTGTCATCATTCAGCAAAACCCACTCAATGATTCTTGGCTCACCGCAAAAGTTACCGGACTATTGATTTATATCGGCCTTGGCATGGTGGCGTTACGTTTCGGCAAAAACCGGGCAATTAAAATCAGTGCTTGGATTGCAGCACAGTGTATCTTCATATATATCGTCGTAGTCGCGCTGACTAAAAGTCCAACTATAAATATCTTGTAAACTTAAAGCGCGATGAGCCCTGATCCAATTGATTTTTCCAGGTTCAGACTCGAAAAAGCCAAGCCAAACCAATCCAGCAAGATATGTGGCTTGATCAATCTAACCTATCGTGGTGAAGTTGGATGGACAAGAGAAACGCATATTGTTCAGGGTAACAGGACCAATCGTCATGAAATAGAAGCCGCCATTATAAATCCTGATGCGCATTTCTTTGTGGTCAATCAAAACCGAAGATTAGCTTCTTGCATCTATGTGGAGAAACAAGAAAATAGCGCGTATATCGGATTTTTCTCCGTTCATCCAAGTCTGCAAGGTAAAGGTATTGGCAAATATATACTCAAACAAGCGGAAACATTTGCTTTAACAAAACTGAGCACAAAGAAATATATCATGTTTGTGGTATCTCAACGGTCAGAATTGATCGCCTTCTATGAACGCAGAGGATACGCCCGTAGCGGGAAAATTGAAGCTTACCCACTCCATTTAGATATTGGCGTGCCTAAAGTTGATGGTTTGACCATTGAGTATCTTGAAAAGAATGTGTAGTTTGATGCATCTTTCTTGGAAGTGTCGCCCGTGCGCTACTGATATCTGCAAATAGTTGATTCTAGACACAGGTGCTCCAGAATACTGATGCGAAACAATTCCAGACAAAAAAGTGGTTCTTCTGAATTTCAAGTGGATGAACAGTTAGGATTGGCCGTAGAGAAATCCAGTTTTCCAGTAATCAAATAAGCGCTGACAATT
>JAJFJI010000010.1 GCA_021774205.1 Nitrosomonas sp. | reverse complement strand
GCCATCGCTCTCTACTCGCACTGAAATTTCCGTTGCGGAAAAATCTGGCGCATCTGGCATGTCTGCTTTTTCTGAGAACACGTGCAACGTGGCAATGTTTAAGCGATCAACTGATATTGATAACGGGAGTTGAAGGCTCTCCGGCAGTTCAACAGGAGAGGGTGGGTCGTCTGTGGGCGGGGACAGCACTTCGATAACTTGGGCTGATAACTGTTGAATCTTTAACTGACCGGCTAATAATTTTTCTGGTTGCCAATCGAATGCAAAATCGCGGATGGTTAATTGCAGATCCTCGCTAGTGAAAAGGATTGATTCAGTGCGTAAAGCGCTTAACGTTCCATTGACACCGGTAAATACAACGCTACCTGAACTGATGCGCGATATCGTTGATAGCAGCCATTGTGCGCCAGAAGGCGTGGTCAGCAGCCAGGTACCTGTGGTTGCGGTAAAAACAATGACCAACAAAAGAATGCGTAGCAACCACCTTTTCTTGCCGGAATGTTTTGTTATTATTTGATGCTGATTTGGTTGATGAGACGTCATATTTGTGCTAAAAGGCAACGATCATTGAGAAATGAACCCGCAGGGTTCCTGTATCATGCCGCCTGGCCAAGTCCAGTGCAAGCGGGCCAGCGGGACTGCGCCAGCGTATACCAGCGCCGTAACCAAGCCCAAGGTCAAGTTTTTTCCAGCTGTCATCGGCATCGCCGACATCGGTAAACAATGCAGCACCCCAGTTCTGTAAAAACCAATGCGTGTATTCCAGCGTACCGGTTGCCATGGTTCGACCGCCAACAATTGCATTTCCTTCGTGTACACCTAAACTATAAAATTTATAGCCACGTACCGATTGGATGCCGCCGGCGCGGAACAAGAATTCCTGTGGAATGCCCGAACGGGATTCTGCGATGGTGTATCCAGCTTCGCCACGCAGATAAAGCACGTCACGTTTGCCAATTGGCCACCAAAATTGTTGCCGTGCATAGGTTTGGATAAAATCCTGATCAGATAATAGCTGTTGGCTGCCACCTGAGACGCGCAAATCAGTTACGTGACCATCACGAATATTAACTGGGTTATCAATGAGGTTATAACGCCATCGCCAGTTTAGCGCCAAGGTTTGATTGATTTGATTGATTGCACCTGATGGGCGCTGATTTTCCCGTTGCCAGCTAATACCATATTGGTGCAGCGTATTTTTAGTCAGGTATTGACGGGACATGCTGACGCGAGCATTCGTCGTTTTTAGATTCTCAATATCGGTTTCTTGCAGGCGTGTGTCAAAACTGTATCGCCCATTGTTGGAATCGGGCAGCGTAGTAACGCCGAAAAAAAATGTTTGACGTTTTTGTTCCCACCGTAGCATTGTGTTCATGTTCCATGCGCGATCCAGGAAGTTATAGTCGCGGTAATTTATTTCTCCCCGAGCGCCGTTATTCGAGCTATATCCACCCCCCAATGCGACACGTTTCGATTGACCTTCGGTGATGACCACGTCAACAGGGACTGCCTCATGCTTCAAAACATCCGGGTCGATGCTGACAGTAACCGAGCTTAGATGGGGGATGTTTTGCAAAGCTGCCTGGAATGTGAACAGTAAGTCGCGGCGATAAGGGTCACCGGCATGAAATGGCGCAGCGTTGATGATGTTTAATTCTTTTTGGCTATAACGCTTCAATCCAGAAATTACTAAATCTCCAATATAGAAAACAGGCCCTGAATCGATAATAATTGATAGCTGTACGCGCGCATTGTCCGGGTCGACGATGGCCTGGCTTTCAACTACATATGCGGCAGGATAATCTTCAAGTGTTATCTCGGATAATAATACCGCTTTCGCTTCTTCCCATTCAGCAGAACGGAAAGGTTTTTTATTTTTTAGTGACCATGATTCGCGCAATTGTTTGACGCGAGCGCGCTGTTTTGGTTCATCAATAGCCAGATCGCCTTTGAATTCTATGGTTACATTATCTACCAAAGCGAGCGGCCCGGGGTCAACTTTAATGACCAGCTTATTATCTTGAGATTGAAGGGTTACAGTGACAATTGGCGTGAAATAACCCGCGGTTGCCAATAATTCATTTATTTCACGCTTTGCTCGGCGTATAAACGCACTTTGGGCTGTTTCGTCGGCCAATGGTGTTTGCGGCAATTCAAAGTAATCGGCCAATAGCGCTTTGATATGTTTAGGTGCGGACAGTGAAATCGTCGGTGCTTTATTTTTTTCATCGGCTGGTTGTGCAAAAACGGCGCAGCTACACACTAAAAAAAATATATAAACTACAAAGCTTGCAAAATAACGATAAAGGGGATGCATGATAAATAATCCGATCCCGTGTTTAGAAAGTGAGAACCATGGTTTCGTGCTGACAAATGCTGTGCTTAACCGGCCGGCACGGAGTGTGGCGTAAAACACGCAGTGGAATGCCAGCTTTTTTGAAGCGTCTTGTTGATTGTCGCACGCTATAGTGAAACAGCCGCCACAAATACGCAAATAATCAATGTTTCACCTGCATAATGACAGCAACACGCATAGTCAGCAATAGGTTTGCTTGCCTTTTATGCGCCCATAATGGGTCCGTTGCTGATTCTTTTGCTACCTTAAATAATTTCGTTCTATACCAGCCAGGAAACACCTGTGTAAATTTCTTTAAAACAAGTTTAAAGTTTATTTCCTTGCTAGGTGGCTCAGTAAAGTTTCTGGTTGTTTTTTTCATTTCTTCTTCAAAGGAATCAGATTGCTTCAAAATTTTTGAAATTAATTCATTAATATTTTCATTTATTCGAAGCAAAATATCGATGTAGCGTGAGATTCCTTTTATCAGGAAACTTGCTGTTGCTGATAGTATCAATATAAAGAGGATCGATTTGATTAAAACAGGTGGAATTATTGTTGTTATTTCTGCAAGATTTGAGATCATTAATATGGCGGTTGCGACTGATATAATTAACAAACAATTAGAAAAGCTACTTACAACAGGATTTTTTTTGAGCATGGTAAGAAAACTCGCTTTTGCCAATGTCTGATGTGTCGTGATCTTCACACGCTTAGCCCACGCATCAATGCTTTTGTTTAGGTTTTCTAATTGATCCATTGATCTCGATATTCAGCAGCAGCAAACGTCTATTTAACCTTGGTGCGAATTGGGATACTCGATGTATCGGGCATGGTGTTTGTTACGCGTCTTCCTTAACTCTTTCAAGATATTCGCCATTATCGGTATTAATTCTGATTTTTTCACCTTCCAATACGAATGACGGAACCATAACAACCAGGCCTGTTTCCATGGTTGCGGGTTTATAGGAACTGG
>JAJFJI010000090.1 GCA_021774205.1 Nitrosomonas sp. | reverse complement strand
CCACGCATGATCTGTTGACGCCAATCCGTATGAATTTCACCGGATAAGTACACTGTCCAATTCATAGATAATTACCTCGGTTTAAACTTGACTTATTCTGAAACGAAAGATGAATAAATTCAGCAACGATATTCAACCACTCTTAACAACTTACACTATAGCATAGCCTGTAAATCGTAATGACTGCCACCTTTCTTTCAAGTAATTGGAAGCAATAAAAAAAGCGAACCAACGCTGTTACTCCATTTTGACAGGAACAGTTTGCTTCTATAAAGTTAAAAAATAATCCCAGATTTGTCTTAGGAGCATGGTCGAAAAAAACACCCAACCAAAAATCTTTTTTTCCAATCTTAGGATCAGTAGATTACTCACGATAACGGGCGAGTAGATACGGATGAGTTACTGTTTGATTTATAGTTCGAACTTTCCTGCCTCAGTCATGTTCAAAGTTAAATGTCTTTTTTGTTTTTTCAACGATTACCATTTGCCGTAATTTTAACGATTTTCGCATTTACCGTTACTATTCCCGGCGATGCTCAAGGAAGCTGGCCCGCGACCAGCCGCGCGTCTGTGGGTATTGCACCCGATCCGGCCTTAACACCTGAAGCCGTCGTGCAAATCTACGGTGCACGCGCTTTTAGTTGGCGTGGTTATTTTGGCATTCACACCTGGATTGCCGTTAAACCCAGCAATGCAGATACTTTTACAATCTATGAAGTACTGGGCTGGCGTCAGCGCAGGCGATTACCGGTATTGGCGATTTATGATCAAACCCCGGACCGGCGCTGGTTTGGCAGCATACCTGTCATCCTTGCGGATAAACGGGGTGAAGGCGTTGATGCGCTGATCGAACGCATCGATCAAGCCGTCCAGGATTATCCCTATGCAAGACGATACACCCTGTGGCCTGGCCCTAATTCAAACACTTTTACAGCCTGGGTCTCCCGCGCAGTTCCTGAACTGGAACTCAGATTACCTTCTACGGCTATCGGAAAAGACTATCTGGGCTTCCGGCTGTTTGCCACAGCCCCTAGCGGCAGTGGGTTCCAGTTCTCTGTTTTTGGGTTACTGGGTTTTATCGTCAGCAACATAGAAGGCCTTGAGTTCAATTTTCTAGGCCTGACATTTGGCATCAGCCCGGATCCATTGGCCATCAAACTACCCATCGTTGAAAGCATTAAACTCACGTCATAGCATTTCACCAACGAATAATTCACGAGTCATAATCTTCCATGGTCTCAAGTAGCGCCGATATAATCTTGCAAGCAGAATAAATCAGGCCTGCCCCAAAGTATTAAATTGCAGGACTTTTTAGTCCCATAAACCTTAGTAAGTGAATACAGATAAGAAACAATTTTAATGAATTATAAAAAAATCTCAGCTTCGGACATTCAAAATTATTGCGGCAATAACACTTATTCGAAGGGAAATTCATATTTCAATCAGAACAGGGTGCTAGACTTATCCATAATCATAGAAACTGGAAACCTGATTATCTTTAAAGCCAGCGTCAACGGCAGTAGTGGCCGACGCTATAACCAAACTACAGCCATCACGACAGGTCGCCATCTAAATATTAACGGCCGGTGCAGTTGCCCTGTGGCTTTTAACTGCAAGCATGTCGTTGCAGCATGTCTGGCATATCAAGATGGGAAATCGCAACAAAAAGCCGATACAAGTAAAGCGTACATGGACTGGTTATCCAGTCTGGATGAAGTCAGAAAACAACCGGATAGTTCACAAGAATTTGTTGCCTATGTGCTCCATGAGCGCGATATCAACAATAATTATTCGTTATCGATTCTGAAGACACGTGAAAAGAAACATGGCGGATTGACAGTCGGCCGAAACATTTCTCTATCCAATATTCGTTATGGTTATTTTTCCAACCAACCGTTTCCATCTGAGGATCAGGAACTCTTCAGGCTCATTATCGGCCTGATAGAAAATTATGACGATCGCGCCTTAATTGCCGGTGCTCTGGGACATCTGGTACTGAGCAAGGCCTTGCAATGTGGACGCCTGTTCTGGAAATCGCATCAGTTTGCACCTCCCCTAAGCATGGGTGAAGCCAGAACTTTGGCGCTTTCCTGGGACAAACAAAAGGACAGTGCTTATCAACTCAATGCGACCGTAACGAACAATGCAACTTTGTTGCCGACCGAACCGCCTTTATACCTGGATGAAAAGAATCGTATTTTGGGCACTGTTGACTGCGCAAATTTGACTTACCATCTGTTCCAAAAGATTCTGTCCGCACCCGTTATCCCGGTCGAACATGTCGAGGACTTCAGCCAACGGCTGGTGATAGAACATCCAAATATCCCTTTGCCACCGCCCAAACCTGTGGCATTGACAGAACTGAATGATTTGTCTCCACAACCGCAATTGCAATTACTGGGACGGCAACTGGATGAAACACGTTATATCCATTTGTTGAAGCTGCGCTTTGACTATGGCGGGCATATGATTTCCACTTTTCCTTTCGAACCCGTCAGTGTCGTCAAAACTGCAAAGGATTATTACAAAATACAGCGTAATGAAGCCGCTGAAGATGCCGCGACAACAACCCTGCTTGAATTCGGTTTCCAACAATTTGAACTTGAAAATAGCAAGGCGCTGTTTTTTTCTAGTGCAGCGGAAAATTCCGTGATGGACAGCGCCACCCGCTGGGGACATTTTATCGACGAAAAGTTACCGGAGTTGAGGCAACAAGGATGGATTATCAATTTCGACGACAGTTTCTTGATGCAGTTTCAACAGTCAGGAAATTGGGACGCCGAAATTGAGCAAAGCGATAATGATTGGTTCAGCATGTACTTCAATATCACCATCAACAATCAATCACTACCACTGCTGCCATTGGTTACACCGGTACTAAAAAATTATGCCCGCGATGAATTGCCGGAAATGCTGAGTATCCCGCTAGGGCAACATCAGTATGTCAATATCGCGGCGAGCCAACTAAAACCCTTTCTCGATATTCTCTACGAACTCTTCGACAGTGTACGTTTCGATGATGACGGCCATGGCCATATATCACGCTTCAATGCCGCTGCCGTAGCCGAACTGGAACAACATAGCTATGGTTTGTTCAGCATCAAGGGCGGCCAGGAACTGATCGAAACCGGCAAGAAGATTCATGATTTCAAGGGTATTATCGATATCGCGCCGCCCAAAGCCCTGCAAGCACAATTACGGAAATACCAGCAAAAAGGCCTTAACTGGTTACAGTTCCTGCGCGAATATCGCTTCGGTGGCATTCTGGCCGATGAGATGGGTTTAGGAAAAACCATCCAGACCCTGGCGCACTTATTGTTGGAGAAAGAATCCGGACGCATGGACAAGCCTTGCCTGATTATTGCGCCGACCAGTTTGATGAGCAACTGGCGGCGCGAGGTACAACGCTTTACCCCGGATTTGAGTGTGTTGATATTGCAGGGTAACGACCGGAAACAACGCTTTGGCGAAATTACACAATATGATCTGATTCTATCAACGTATCCATTGCTGCCTAGAGACGAAAAGGATCTGTTGGCCATCCCCTATTATTATCTAATTCTGGATGAAGCACAGGTAATCAAAAATCCAAAAGCACAGGCGGCGCGCGTGGTGCGTCGCATCAATACCCAGCATCGCCTTTGTCTGACTGGTACGCCAATGGAAAATCACCTGGGCGAATTATGGGCGCAATACGATTTTTTGATGCCTGATTTTCTTGGCGATCAGGCGCTGTTCAAAAGGATTTACCGCACACCCATTGAAATACATGGTAATACCGAAAAAAAGGAACGTCTGTCCAGACGTCTGGAACCCTTTATGCTGCGTCGCGCCAAGCGCGATGTCGCCAATGAACTGCCAGAAAAAACAGAAATTATCCGCACGGTGCCATTATATGAAAAACAGGCTGCACTGTACGAAAGCATTCGGGTAAGTATGGAAAAGAAAGTACGTGACGCGATTGCCGAAAAAGGACTGGCACGCAGTCATATCACCATTCTTGATGCCCTGCTGAAATTACGGCAGACCTGTTGCGACCCGAGAACGCTGAACTTGAAAGAAGCGCAGAAGTTCAAACAGTCCGCAAAACTGGACTTGTTA
>JAJFJI010000089.1 GCA_021774205.1 Nitrosomonas sp. | reverse complement strand
TGGTTTGTTCCAGCGGGTTCAGCAGTTGCCGCGGCATATGAATTCAAGCAGCCTGGATTGTATGTATATCTCAGTCATAACCTGATTGAGGCAGTATTGCTTGGCGCTGCATTACATATGAATGTTGAAGGTGAATGGGATAACAATCTCATGGAGCAAGTTAAGGCACCTGCAAGCTATGATGCTAAAGCAGCGATGGATCACTAAGTTGATTTAGTTAGTACTAGTGATTTAATCGAAGTTGTGCAGAAATGGCTTCAGCCTTTAAGGCTGAAGCCATTTTTTATTTGTAAACTGACTTTATAGATTTTTCTGGAAATACAAAATTATGCCGATAAAATCTCGAATACGAACCATTCCGCATTATCCTCACCAGGGAATTATGTTTCGTGATATTACGACGCTGCTAAAAGACCCGGTTGGGTTGCGTACCACCATTCAGGAAATTGTCAAACGTTATCATGAAGTAAAAATCGATAAAGTGGCTGGTATCGAATCGCGTGGTTTTATTATTGGCGCACCTGTTGCTTATCAGCTTGGTGTCGGTTTTGTACCAATTCGTAAGCAAAATAAACTGCCGGCTGAAACGATTGGGCGCGATTACCAGCTGGAATATGGCAAGGATCGTATTGAAATTCATGTCGATGCTATTCAGCCAGGCGATCGTGTGCTATTGGTGGATGATCTGATTGCGACTGGTGGAACGGCGGAAGCAGCGGTCAGGCTGATTCAAGATATGGGTGGAGAAGTGGTGGCGTGTTGTTTCGTCATTGATCTGCCTGATGTGGGTGGTCATGCCCGTTTGGAAAAATTGGGGTGCAAGGTGTTTTCGCTATGCGAGTTTGAGGGAGACTGAGACAGCGTGAATAGATTGCACGTTGATTTATCGCTACCTGCTCAAATCATTCAGTAATTTTTCATGGATGCCACCAAAGCTGCCATTACTCATGATGAGGATATAGTCGCCCGGCCGAGCTGTGCGAGTAATAGACTGGATTAACTGCAACAAGTCACCCTCACAGCTAACTTTGTCGCCTAATTGGCTCAATGCAGCATTAACATCCCAATCTGAGTCTTTGATGTAGCAATAAATGCGATCCGCTTCAGTCAGGCTGCCAGCAAGATTATTCTTCCATATGCCCATTTTCATGGTGTTAGAGCGTGGTTCCAGTACTGCAATGATGTTTGCGGTATGACCAATTTTACTGCGCAAGCCATTCAGCGTCATTTGAATGGAAGTGGGATGATGGGCAAAGTCATCATATACTGTAATATCATTTACAATCCCGCGTATTTCCATGCGGCGCTTGACATTTTTAAACTGCATTAAAGCGTCAATGCCAGTTTTAACGGGTACGCCGGCATGACGAGCAGCGCTGAGCGCTGCAAGGGCATTCATGCGGTTATGCTCTCCCAGTAAATCCCATTGCAGGGTTCCCTCAAGTTTTTCCATATAAAAAATTTCAATGTTCTGATTGGGCTCAATCTTGGCATGCCAGCCATGGACTGTTCCAAATTTTTCAGTGGGTGTCCAACATCCTTTTGCGAGAACACGTGTTAAGCTTTCTTCCTTATCATTAGTGACAATCAAACCATTGTTGGGAACAATACGAATTAAATGGTGAAATTGGCGTTCAATTGCGGCAAGATCAGGGAAAATATCTGCGTGATCAAACTCCAAATTATTTAAAATAACTGTTTTAGGGCGGTAATGGACAAATTTAGAGCGCTTGTCAAAGAAGGCGGTATCATATTCATCTGCTTCAATAACGAAGAATGGTGAAAACTCGTGTGTGTTAGTGCCTGACTTTTTGTCGCCGGTCGTGGGTAAAGTAATCGTTCCAATTCTTGCCGATACAGCAAAATTCTCGGGTATGCCGCCGATCAAAAATCCCGGTGTTAAGCCTGCATATTCAAGAATCCAAGCTAGCATCGAACTAGTTGTTGTTTTGCCGTGGGTGCCGGCAACTGCTAGCACCCATTTATTTCTAAGAATATTTTCAGAAAGCCATTGGGGGCCTGAAATATAAGGGTGATTACGATTAAGTATTTCCTCCATTAAAGGATTGCCGCGCGTAATGACGTTGCCAATGACAAAGATATCGGGTCGAAGTTTTATTTGCTCAGGCGAATATCCCTCAATTAATTCAATGCCCTGGGACTCAAGCTGAGTACTCATCGGGGGGTAAACGCTTTCATCACAGCCAGTTACTTTATGTCCGGATTCGCGTGCGATGGCTGCGATTCCGCCCATAAAGGTACCGCAAATGCCCAGTATATGAATATGCACAAATTTTCCTTTGTAAGAAATTGCCAAACGATTTTTTTGTCTATCACTAATTTTGTGTTAGATTTTTATAAATTATAGTCTATAGCGAAACGATACAGCGTGCGACATGTCGAAAAGATAACCAATAAATCTAAATGATGCTTTGTGGTAATACTTTAGCGGTTTATCGTGGACGTTTTGCACCATCACCAACTGGGCTACTGCATTTTGGCTCTTTAGTTGCTGCTGTGGGTAGTTATTTGGATGCAAAATCTAACCATGGCGAGTGGCTGGTTAGAATTGATGATCTGGATCCGCCAAGGGTAGTTCCTGGCGCATCAAAAGAGATTTTGTCGACACTTGACAGCCTTGGAATGGAGTGGGATGGTGAAGTGGTTTATCAAAGTCAGCGCAATGATATTTATCAGGAAGCTCTCGCTTCACTAAATAAACTGGGTCTGATTTATCCTTGCGCTTGTACACGAAAAAAAATTATTGATTCCGGTATGATGGGAATGAGTGGCCCTATTTATCCAGGTACCTGTCGGAATAATCGCTCTGTTCATGCGAAACTCAGCGCATGGCGCATTGAGACCAAGAGTGACCCGATTGTATTTCAAGATCTCTTAAGCGGTTCCATTTGTCAGCGGCTTAATCGTGAAGTGGGTGATTTTGTATTACAGCGGGCTGATGGTGTTTATGCGTATCAACTGGCGGTTGTTGTTGACGATGCAGAGCAAAATATTACCCATGTTGTCCGTGGCGCTGATTTGCAAGATTCAACGCCGCGTCAGATTTATTTGCAGCAGTTGCTGGGCTATCCAGTGCTGACGTATATGCATTTACCATTGGTAACTAATCATGCAGGTGAGAAACTCAGCAAGCAAACACAGGCTACGCCAATAGATTTATCAAATGCGCTCGCACAGCTTATTGCTGCGCTTGGTTTTCTGGGTCAAGAGCCGCCGGTGGATTTGAGTAACAGTGATATTCCGTCATTCTGGCAATGGGCGATTGAAAACTGGCGGCTTGAGAAAATTCCATGTCAGATTTAGTCAGAATGGCACAACATTGCTAGTAAAAAATTATGATACGTTACATGCTAATTGGTTTATAGTATTTGATTATGGAAATCGTGGCGCGGGAATTTTTGATGAAAGCATATTGTCTCTCGGATCTCCAAAGGAGTAACTGTGGCTTTTTTGCCGTTTTATATACCAACAAATAAACGATTGAAAGTTGTGATCGTCGGTGGTGGTTACGCGGGTATCGCGGCATTAGCCGCTTTGACGCATTATGAACCAGACATTGATATCACCATCATTGATCCGAAAGAGCAGCATCTCAAGGTCACGCATTTGCATGAGACCTTCCGTTATCCTTTGTCGGATTTGTTGGTGCCGTTTGCTGATTTGGAAGCTAGTTTTGGTTGCCGTCATGTGCGCGCAGCATTGACGTTAAGTGAGGATACATTGCGTCAATGGCAATCTGACAAATATCTTGTTGTCAATGATGAAACAGTGACATTTGATTATCTGGTCATTGCCATTGGCAGCGATTCAAAAACTTTTGACAGTCAAGAAAATGTTTTGAATTTGCAAGATTTTGCAGATACGGCAGGATCGGCGTTGCTAACCAAGTATTTGTCCCAAGATGATAATAATGGAGAGCCATCTATTTCTGTCGTAGGTGGCGGTGCAACCGGCATACAATTCCTTTTCGAAATCCAGCAATTTTTATGTAGGCAAAAAGTCCGGTGCAAGCTACGTTTAATCAATTCCGGTGAACAGGTTCTTGCACAATTTCCTGATGGTTTTGATGCATACGTGAAATCACGCATGCGTGATTCGGATATCGATTTTTATCCCAACACTTATTATCTTGGACAACAAGCAGGGAAAATTCTACTTAAGGAAAAGAAAACCGGCGAACAATTCGATTTGTCTTCAAATGGGTCACTTTTGTTTCTTGGCAAAAAACAGGAGAATTTATTTTCTGCAAATGCTGTTGGACAGCTTGTGGTTGATCAAAAACCATTAAATCATATATTTGTTGCGGGCGATTGCGCTTATTTTAACTCTTTTGGCTCAAATGCATTGACGGCGCAGTCGGCAGTTCGTAAAGGGAAGTTGGTGGCGCGGAATATCTTGCGTCATTCAGGTAGACTCAAAATACTGGTGCCATATTTACATCGGGATATCGGTTACGTTGTTAGTCTGGGTTCCGCCGATGCCGTCGGCTGGTTAGTCGCGGAAGGCAACGTGGTGACTGGACTCCCTGCATTGGCTATTAAAGAATTGGTGGAAGCGCAATACGATTTGCTATTAATGGGAATAGATACCTACATCATTTAGCAATTTTATTTTAGGCGGGAGAAATTTTATGTTTGGTTTACTCAAAGAAACACCTGTCGTTGGTAAATCCAACGCATTGATTAATAGCTCGAGTGATAAGTTATTTGAATTTATCGGCAACAACTTACTTGACAATTATCCCAGATGGTCACCAGAAGTACGTGAATTGGAAAAATTGACCGATGGCCCGGTAAAGCAAGGGACTTTATGCCGGCAAATGCGCATTGACCAGGGTAACCGCTCAGAATCAACATTTAAGGTTAATGTTTTCGAATCGGGTTCGCGCATCTGTTTTGAAGGTGTTTCGAATCCTTATCGGTGTGACTATGCTATTGAACCTGTTAATGAAACGGCTTGTCGTATTACGTTTATTTTTGAATTACTTGATCTTGAGTTGCATATGAAACCTTTTGAAAAGCTTGTTCGGATTGCTATTCAGGACGGCACAGATAGGACGGTACAAAATATCAAGAAATTAATCGAGGCAGAGAGCCCGAGTTCTTAATGTTCAACGGCCAACTCTTACGGCCAAACCTATAAGTTTTGCTGGCTACTTTTAATATAAATTTGGAGAAAAAAATGGACTTTATCGTTGAAAAAGACCCTGGACTGATTCCACAAGTGTTATCGAAAATCCTGGATTCTTGCATTAATGGTGTGACTTTGGCTGATCCCGATCAAGCAGATATGCCACTGGTCTATGCAAATAAGGCATTTGAAACGATAACGGGTTATACGCAGGAAGACACGCTAGGAAAAAATTGCCGTTTTTTGCAGGGGACAGATCATGATCAAGAAGGCGTGCAGAAATTGCGCGAAGCCATTAAAAACAAAGAATCAGTTGAAGTGACCATCAGAAACTACAAAAAAAATGGTGAGTTATTTTATAATCACTTGCTAATGAATCCATTGTTTGATTCCAAGGGGAATTTACTCTATTTTCTCGGTGTGCAATATGATGCAACAGAGCAAGTTCATGCTAATGAAGAAATTAGGAAATTGCACGAGCGTATTGATACGTTGGAAGATAAATTGCCCGATTGATAAATCAACGCGTTGTAATATAGTCAGGGCAGCATGGGATGTTTTTTTAAATACGTCGTGCAATTTACTGGTAAAAACAATTGCTAACAGGTATTATCGCGGCTGTAAGTTTCCCGGAGGCGTGGCCGAGTGGTTTAAGGCAGCAGTCTTGAAAACTGCCGTAGGGGTGACTCTACCGTGAGTTCGAATCTCACCGCCTCCGCCGTTTACTTAGTATTTATGCGGGTTTCATAGACGCTGATAAAAATTTACCATCAATTTTCTCATCAATTGGCAAGCAACAAAAAACCTGCTTAAAAGAAAGTCTCAACAAGCTGATTTAAAGCAATGTGCTCCTGGTCACTATAGTGCTTACTATTTTCAGCCAGGAAACCACACAGATTAGCAGCAACTATATTGTTTGTTATTTTCAGTCGATAAAGAGACAAATTAGTAGAAGCTATAATGGCCACTAATCTGTAACTTCAACCGGACAAAATAAGCCGGACTATAGCGACGACTAATTACTGTCGTTCCATGCTGCAATTAGTGCCAACTATATAGCCTGTTAATTTTTTCATACTTCCAGAGAATTTAGCGGGTGTTATAGTTTCCGCTAATATCTGACGACAAACTGAAAAATTAGTGTCAACTATAACCGGCCTTAATTTCTGTGAGCCAGTAAAGAAAGTAGTCAGTGTTATAGTCTTCGTTAATTTCCCGCTGCGCCTAGGCAAATTAGTATCCACTATAACGCTTATTAATTTCAGGCGTTGCGTTTGTGTCTATTTTTTCGGCTTGCTTGCCAGCGCGCTCTGCTGTGGTACAACTTACACCATGCTCCCGAGCTAACTTTTCAGAAGTCTTCAAGTCCTCAAATTGAGGACTTGATCTTTAACAAATTACTTATCAAGAGCCTGGTGTAAAACTAATTAATTCTTCCACATCTTCACCTTCAGCTAATTCTCCCGTCTCGGGATTAATATGGTACGAGCGGATTTTGCCCACACCTGGCAAATAGAATTTATGTTCAGGGGTGAAATCTTCAAAGCCGACAGGTTCAAATGCTGAGTTTTCATAGGTTTGAAGGCAGTTACCACTACAAGAAAAATTCTCATTAGATGTTGATGCAGTAACAGAAAGAATTCTCGCAAAATCCTCAGCTTCACCTGGAAGAAATTCTTGACGATATGTTTCTCCAATATGATTTTCTGGATGAGCATACATAATAATTCCTGGCTGCGCTGATTCAATACCTGCTCTCCATGAACCTTCTAGATCATCAAGTCGCCCATCTTCAAAGTTTTTTGACAATTCCCCCATGTACCATACGTTGCCGTCTTTATCTTGCGCATACCAGTCATTAGTATCTTCAACCAACTCGCCATCAATGGAAACTACATCACGTACAACTACTGCAGTAATATCTTTGATGATTTCTGTTTGATCTGTGACCGTTACCGTAATTGTCTCTTCACCTGATTCATATACCCATGTGTTACCGCGTACTAAAGGAAAATATGGATTAGCATTCGCTGACGTAATCGTTGTCGGGTCAATAAAGTTATTTGGATCTAAGTTAGGCAAATAAGCGTCGCCTCCCAAGATGCTGCAAAGTTCAATCCGCGCCTGGTTAATTGCTTTACATTCCTTGGTTTCATTTACAAACGCTTCTTCAATTTCTTCAATACAGTTAGCTTCGTTGCTATTAATGCATCTTGCAATGTCAATCGTATAATCCATTTTTGTTTCTGCCTGGCAAGATGCAAATGAACCATGTGCTGTTTTAAGACAGATATTACTACCAGTAATGACGGGAAGATTACCTACAGGCTTTATTTTAAGGCTGGATAAATCTACGGAAAAAACTGGGTTAGCATTTAATGGTGCTTTTAGAATTACTTCATAAGCCTGTTTCCCTTCTTCTGTATCAAATTCAAAATAGGGAATACTCAAGACATATTCTCCAGAGTTAGTATCAAGATGAGCTTCATCGGTTGCTTGTGCTGGTGCTATAAGCATGATTGCAACTACTGCAGCAATATTTAGTAGCATATTTTTCTGTTTCATCACGGGTTCCTCATTATTAATTAAGTCATAAGGCGTAAACGTAATCGTAATCGCCTTAAAACTAATTATGCATAGGAAACCTAATCACAGCCTTGCCATAAGATTGCTAGTTGGTAATGTTCTAATCGTCACATTGTCAATCAACATCCAATTTTTATAGCTACGAACTTGATAATTCTCCGGATAGTCTGCAGAAACAAAAAGATCAAACTGAATAAATTCCAGGGGCCGGTTTTTGTCGGCCCGGACTGTTTTTTTACTTTATGGCCGAACACTGTTTAACCCGACAAAACTGCCATTGTTATTTTCAGCCAGTTTACGCATCAGCGCTGCGAATCTTACCGTGTTAGCCGGTATACCCCCTTGCGCAAACAGTACCGGAAACCCTACCGCGTGAATACGTACCCGGCGTTTACCGGATTGGTCGACGCGGTTCAATCTATCTACGGTGTCAATCACGGCTTGGATTGAACCGCGCGCAAAGTCATCGCCGAATACAAACAAACTGATGCGTTTATCCTTCGCGTAAAATCGTCGGATGGCTGCCTCGATGCCTTCCACTG
>JAJFJI010000088.1 GCA_021774205.1 Nitrosomonas sp. | reverse complement strand
GCAGTTGAAGGTGTTCAGTTTCATCCCGAATCTATTCTTAGTGAGCATGGGCATCTATTACTGAAAAATTTCCTTGAGCAACATCAAAACGCGGCTACGCAAACTAAGAACAGCGCAGCATGCTAATGCCAAACCGAAATGATGTGAAAATGGCAACTCAAAAGGGATTATTTATGAAACCACAGGAAGCGTTAGCCCGTATTATTGCGCATCAAGAGATACAGCATGATGAAATGCTTTCACTGATGCGACAAATTATGCAAGGGGAAATATCACCAATTCTAATAGGCGCCATTATTATTGGATTACGGGTAAAAAAAGAAACCATTGCTGAAATTGCCGCTGCAGCACAGGTTATGCGTGAGTTTGCAACGCCGGTGGCTGTCTCTGATCATATGCATTTGGTAGATACTTGCGGTACGGGTGGTGACGCACAACATACATTTAATATTTCTACCGCTTCAGCATTTGTTGCCGCCGCAGCCGGCGCTCGAGTCGCCAAGCATGGCGGGCGTTCAGTTTCCAGCAAATCTGGCAGTGCCGACGTACTTGAAGCCATCGGTATTAATTTAGATCAGACACCCGAACAAGTGGCGAAAAATATTGATGATATCGGCGTAGGATTTATGTTTGCGCCAAATTATCACAGTGCGATGAAATATGCCGCACCGGTACGGCGTGAGCTTGGTGTACGCACTTTGTTTAATATTCTTGGGCCGCTTACAAACCCAGCTGGCGCAAAAAACCAAGTATTGGGTGTATTTAATGCAGAACTTGTTGTTATGTTGGCGCATGTGTTAAAACGGCTTGGAAGCCAGCATGTCATGATCGTCAATGGTCATGATGGACTGGACGAAATCACGATAACCGGTAAAACTCAGGTCGGCGAACTTAAACATGGCAAAGTCATTGAATACACCATAAGGCCCGAGGATTTTTCCTTGAAAACGGCCCCAATCGAAACCATACAAGTATCTGATAGTAATCATGCCAAAGCCATGTTGATGACGGTACTGGAGAATCAACCTGGGCCAGCGCTGGATATAGTCCTATTAAATGCAGGTGCGGCAATTTATGTGGCGGGGATAACAGCGTCACTTGAACAGGGCGTAAAGAAAGCCAAAATTGCAATAGAAACAGGCGCAGCCATGAATAAACTACATCAATTAGCCGAATATTCAAAACAGGATAAAGTCTTTACAAACTAAGCATGTCGAATATTCTAAGTAAAATACTAGCGGTCAAAACCAATGAGGTGGCCGCAGCAAAAGCAGTCAGACCCCTATCGACATTACTATTGGCAGCAAAAGCAGCTGGAACTCCACGAGATTTCACAGGCGCCATCCGTGACAAGATATCTGCCGGACATCCCGCAGTGATTGCGGAAATTAAAAAGGCCAGCCCCAGCAAGGGAATATTGCGTGAAAACGAATTTGACCCCACAGCGATTGCCAGCACTTATGCACAGCACGGCGCAGCCTGCCTGTCGGTGCTAACTGACCAACAGTTTTTTATGGGGAGCGCTGACTATTTAAAACAAGCACGGACCGCTTGCAATCTGCCTGTGTTACGTAAGGATTTTATTTTAGATGAATACCAAGTGGTTGAAGCGCGTGCCATAGGCGCTGATTGCATCCTGTTAATTGTTGCGGCTTTCATGATAGATGGAAATAGTGATAATGATAGTGCCAGTTTGGTCGCCAGAATGCTAAAACTTGAAACACTCGCCCATTCACTTGATATGGCCGTTCTGGTAGAAGTTCATAACGCGATAGAATTAGATTTTGCGTTGCAATTAACAACGCCTTTAATCGGTATCAATAATCGCAATCTACAGACATTTGAAACCAGCTTGCAAACAACCCTGCAATTACTTGATCGGATTCAACCTGAACGCATTGTGGTTACTGAAAGTGGCATACGAAAAACCGACGATGTTATGTTAATGCGCGATCATCATGTCAATACCTTTTTAGTAGGCGAAGCTTTTATGCGTGCTGATGATCCGGGTATCGAATTGTCACGCTTATTCCCAGGTTAAAAAATAATGTAATTATTCAGCTTACCCCTAACATCCACCATTTCAGTGTTACAAAATGATCACTGTCACGCGTAAACTCACATTTTATGCCTTGAACTGACGAATGTTAGAAGCAATCTGAACAGTTACTACGATGCACTGAATAGTTACAAACTACTTAACGCTACCCAATCAATTTGTCAGCAATTTTGCCAAAACTGCCAGTTCGTCAGTGCTCAGTATGGGCAAATACCTGTGCCTAACAGCTGATAAAAAAGTCACGGCTAAAAACACAATCCCTATACTACCTGTCTGTTTTCTAAAGATTTCTATTTTTGTGACGAGATATAGCAGATAGGTTGACAATAATGGGAGGTTTTATGCAGCCACAAAAATGTTCTGGGCTTGAAGAGTGGGTAGAATTCCTCAGCCAAATTGAAATTCCCACATTAAAATATACGGCGCGTGGCCTCACAGCTTTGCGTACAGATGAGGAGAATGTTAGTGCGCGTGGAATTGCGCAAATCATCAAATATGATCCACTGACGACAGTTAAATTATTGCGCTATTTACAACAGCATAAAAACAAACGCCAACAACATGAAGTAATGGAAGTTGAACACGCGCTCATAATGCTTGGAATGGAAACCGCACTAAAGTGCATTCCTGTACATTTGTTGGCAGAAGAACAGCTTTCAGGGCAGCGCATGAATGCTTTAATTTGCCTGCTGCAGGCTATAAAACGTGCTAAACAAGCATCTGCTTATGCTTATGATTGGGCGGTGCGCCTGCAGGACCTGCATTTTGAGGAGATACGCATCGCCGCGCTGTTGCATGATATTGCTGAATTGCTCATGTGGTGCTTTGCACCCACAGAAATGCTTAGAATTAATGCTATGCAGAAACAGGATAAAACTTTACGCAGTATTCATGCACAAGAAAAAGTATTTGGTTTTACGTTGCTTCATTTACAATCTGAATTGGTCGTCAAGTGGGGACTACCAAAGCTACTAATTACCCTAATGGATGATAACTGCGCTCAGCATCAGCGGGTACGTAATGTTGCACTTGCCGTTAATCTGGCGCGCCATGCTGCCAATGGTTGGGATGATGCTGCCTTGCCGGATGACTATACAAGCATTAGTGAACTATTACAAATGCAGGCAGATGATGTAATTGTCATGATTGGCGCAAAAAAAGTCACGCAGTGACATACACCAATATCCATTCATCATTTATTTGTATTCTGATTTTGCACACCCAGTAATGACACGCCACGATTTGCTAGTGCATCAGCCAGTTCATTGCCGACATGACCGGCATGACCTCGAACCCAGATCCACTCGATTTCGTGTTGCTGAGACAAACAATCCAATAGTTTCCACAGGTCCACGTTTTTTACAGGTTTCTTATTTGCGGTTTTCCAGCCACGTTGTTTCCAGCTACGAATCCACTCACTGATACCTTTTTGCACATATTGAGAATCAGTATGCAAATGGACCTTGCATGGCCGTTTTAGTGCCTCCAGAGCGCGTATTGTCGCGAGCAATTCCATTCGATTATTCGTAGTTTGTTTCTCGCCACCAAACAACTCTTGCGTATGACCATTGTATTTTAGTAACGCGCCCCAACCGCCAATGCCAGGATTTCCCTTGCAAGCGCCATCAGTAAATATTTCTACAATTT
>JAJFJI010000087.1 GCA_021774205.1 Nitrosomonas sp. | reverse complement strand
CACCCGAAAAAATATGTTCAATAGCGTAGACGCGTCCTCTCTGGTCGTGTTTCGTATCGGCTTTGGCTTGATTATGCTCTGGGAAGTCTGGCGTTACTGGAGCTACGGCTGGATAGCCAAATATTACATTGAGCCTGACTTTAACTTTACGTATTTCGGCTTTGAGTGGATCGAGCCCTGGCCGGGGGATTTGATGTATGTGCACTACGCATTGGTCGCTGTCCTGGCGTTGTTTATTACCATTGGACTTTTCTACCGTTTAAGTACGTACCTCTTTTTTATCGCCTTCAGTTACATTTTTCTGCTGGAACAAGCGCATTATTTAAATCACCTGTATCTGGTCATTCTCGTCAGTTTTATACTCTGCATGGTGCCTGCCAATCGCTACTTCTCGGTCGACGCCTGGCGGCGACCCGAAAAAAGAACCGACACGGTACCGGCCTGGAGTATCTGGCTGCTAAGAGCCCAGTTCGAAGTTGTTTATATTTATGCAGGCATTGTAAAGCTGAACAGCGACTGGCTGCAGCTGGAGCCACTCAGTGAGTGGCTGGCACGGCGGTCTGATTTTCCTGTCTTGGGAGACTTGTTTCTGCAGGACTGGTCTGTTGCTGTCGGGGCCTATGGTATCATCATACTGCATATTCTTGGCGCACCTCTGTTGCTGTGGCGCCGTGCAAGAATATATGTCTTCCTGATGTATGCGTGTTTCCATGTACTCAATCACTTTGTCTTCAGTATCGGCATATTCCCGTGGCTTACGTTATTTGCCACCCTGATATTTTTTGACCCGGACTGGCCGAAGCAGGTTCGGCGAAAGTTAGCTGCATTGTTTCGGTCGAGTAAGGCACCGAGGCGAGAAATAAGCCAAACTCGTTTGCCGGAAACTAATTATTGGCTTCCCAAACCTGTAACCCAGAATCTGATTATCGGGGCTATCGGATTATGGTTCGCTTACCAAGTATTGATGCCGTTGCGCCATGTACTCTATCCCGGCAACGTAAGCTGGACCGAAGAGGGTCATAAGTATGCATGGCAAATGAAATTACGAGCCAAAAACGGTACAGCGGAATTTCTTGTACGGGACCCACTCACCGACCGTTCATGGAGTGTCAGCCCTGAATCTCATTTAAACAGTCGCCAGGCAAGAAAGATGTCGACACGGCCGGATATGATACTGCAGTTCGCACATTATTTAGCCGATCACTGGAAGACGGAATATAATGTTGAACGTGCCGAAGTAAAGGTCATTTCCAGGGTGTCGCTGAATGGGCGCAAGGCCGTGACTATGATCGATCCATCCGTAGATCTGGCCAGGGTCGAAAGGAGCCTCAAACATGTCGACTGGATCCTGCCATTGACGGAACCATTGAACCGTTCACCGGAAAAATACCGGACCAGCTACAGGGTGCTTAATCAGTATCGATGAAGGCCGAGGACATATTGAAGAATCAACCCATAGTATTGTTCGACGGTGTGTGCAAATTCTGCAGCTCAAGCGTGCGGTTTGTGATCAGGAGAAACTCGCGCTCGAATATTATGTTCTGTCAAATCCAGTCGGCAGCAGGGCAACAGCTGATCGCTGAGTACGGCCTGACTGACCTTGGATTGAATTCCATGGTGCTTATTCATCACGGCAAGTCGTACATCAAGTCCAGCGCAGCCCTGCATATTGCAACACTGATGGACATGCCGTGGCCGCTGATGTTCGCTTTTATTATTGTGCCCTCCTTTTTCCGGCACCGGGTCTACGACTGGATAGGCCGGCGACGCTACCAGTGGTATGGCAAACGGGACGCCTGCTGGGTGCCAGATGCGAAAATTCAAAACCGCTTCTTGAGTTGACTGTGTTAAATCGCTCGAACTAAATCCGGTTCGTGCGAGGATGGTGGAACATCCGGCAGAATTTCCGTGGTCAAGTTATCTTTTTAATGCTTTGGGCGTTTATAGGCACTTAATTGAACATCACGTGCCTGATAGAACGATCGATGCAATTAGAATGGCAACGAATAAAGCATGGGTGTTAGGTAATGATAAATTTCAGCAGCAGGCTGAAGATTTAACGCGGAGACCGGCCAAACCAAAGCCGAGAGGAGGCGATAGGCGTTCAGAGAAAGCCAGAAATACCAATCGAGTCTGACCCTATTGTTTCAGTACGCACAACAAAGGCATTAACTAACGAGGTGAAAGCCTTCTGTATGAAATTATCGTCGAATACCCTGCCGTTATTAGGCGATAACTAATAACGAATGGCAAGGGTTAATCAGCTAAGAACAGTTCGAAGGAAGCCGCTAGCAAAACTGCGAGCGGATGAACAAGAACATTACAGTAATTTGCTCAAGACTATTGCCGCTAAAAACCCCCCCAAAAAAAATGTTTAAAACGCTTCCGGTTGCAGCGCACGACTCTGGAAACTATTCAACCTAAAATCCTCAGTTGACCGCTTCAAATCATCTGTAACTAAATGAAAATTTGAAATTTAAGTACAATTAACAATTTCACTCACAAGGTGAATGACGCTATGCAATTTATAGCACACTGTTTTTAATTTCTATCTGCGTTGCAACTCGTTGCAATAACACGTTATTACGCCTCATTGCGTCTTGTAATAAATCAACAACAATGCACTCTAAACACCATCCAACTGAGGATTTTAGGTTCAATGGAAATTAAAGTTAATTTTCTCGACAATCTCAGACTTGAAGCTAAGTTTGATGATTTTACTGTGATCACTGATCAGCCTATTCGCTACAAAGGTGATGGCTCAGCACCAAATCCTTTTGATTACTTTTTGGCCTCATCGGCCCTTTGTGCGGGCTATTTTGTGCGAGTGTATTGTTTGTCCCGTGATATTCCTATTGAAAACATCAGGCTGTCGCAGAATAATATTGTTGATCCTGAAAACCGTTATAACCAAATCTTTCAAATTCAGGTGGAGCTGCCAGAAAGTATTTCTGATAAAGACCGCGAAGGTATCTTAAGATCGATTGACCGCTGTACCGTGAAAAAAGTAGTGCAAACTGGCCCTGAATTTAAAATCGAGTCGGTTAAAAACCTCGACGAAGACGCTCAAGTCATGCTTATGGGTCAATTAGAAGGCGATTCCAGCACTTACATCTTAGGTAAAGACCTGTCACTGGAGCAAACCATATCGAACATGACTGGCATTTTGGCCGACCTTGGCATGAAGATCGAGATTGCTTCTTGGCGCAATATTGTGCCAAATGTGTGGTCACTGCATATACGCGATGCGGCGTCGCCTACGTGTTATACCAACGGTAAAGGCGCAACCAAAGAGAG
>JAJFJI010000086.1 GCA_021774205.1 Nitrosomonas sp. | reverse complement strand
CGCGCTCCGATACAGAGATTAGCAGATATTGTTGCATCATGGTTTGTCCCGGCTGTCATATTGGTCGCCGTTCTTGCTTTTATCATCTGGGGCATATATGGGCCTTCTCCTGCTTTCAGTTATGCGCTCATCGCCGCTGTCAGCGTCTTGATTATCGCTTGCCCTTGCGCGCTGGGGCTGGCTACACCCATGTCCATTATGGTTGGTGTGGGTAAAGGCGCGCAGGCGGGTGTACTGATTAAAAATGCTGAGGCGCTGGAGCGTATGGAAAAAGTTGATACGCTGGTTATTGACAAAACCGGAACACTGACCAAAGGGAAGCCAACTGTAACAAAGATTGTTGCCGCAAATGCTTTTGCAGAGGATGATCTTCTGGCGCTGGCCGCTTCACTGGAGCAAAGCAGTGAACATCCGCTGGCTCATGCCATCGTTATGGCAGCGAAAGATAGAAAACTGGATTTTACCGCACCAGACGAGTTTGACTCGCCAACAGGCAAGGGGGTCGTCGGCAAAGTCAATGGGCAGGATATTGCGCTTGGCAATGTGATGTTGATGGAGGAAAAGGCGGTTGATGTATCTTCTTTATCGACACAAGCTGATGAACTTCGCTCTGATGGCGCTACCGTGATTTTTATCGCCGTAGACAATCAAGCTGCCGGGATTCTTGCGATTGCCGATCCGGTTAAGGAAACAACACCGGATGCAATCAAGCAAATTCAACGTCAGGGCATTCATATCGTCATGTTAACTGGCGATAACCGCCGCACCGCCGAGGCCGTGGCAAAAACTTTAGGTATTGAAGAAGTCGAAGCTGAGATTCTGCCGGAAGATAAGGGAAAGATTGTTAATAAACTACGCGATGAAGGACGTATTGTTGCCATGGCCGGAGATGGCACGAATGACGCGCCAGCGTTAGCTGCTGCCGATGTAGGCATAGCTATGGGAACAGGTACAGATGTTGCCATGGAAAGCGCAGGCGTAACCTTATTAAAAGGTGACCTGACCGGTATTGTTCGTGCCCGCAAACTGTCTGTGGCTACCATGCGCAATATTCGACAAAATCTATTCTTTGCTTTTATTTACAATACAGCAGGTGTACCGATAGCGGCTGGTATTCTGTATCCGTTCTTCGGTATCCTGCTTTCTCCTATCATCGCTGCCGCCGCAATGTCATTGTCCTCAGTCAGCGTTATAAGCAACGCCTTGCGTCTGAAATTAACGACGTTATAACCTATTCACCGATGCGGTTTATATTTGGCAAAAATCTATGGATAAAACAAACATTATTAACTGGTTCAATCAGGCCTTGTGTCCAACAGATAGTAACTTTATTTCTTAAAAAAACAAAAATGAAGTGAAAACCTATGCGCATATTCTTATTACTTCTTTTGTCTTTTTCTTTAATTAGTTGCACGAGCAGGCCGGAGGGTGTCGTTCCTATCAAAGATTTTGATGAGAGCAGATATCTTGGAAAGTGGCATGAAATAGCCAGGCTGGATCATTCCTTCGAGAGAGGTTTAAGCAAAGTGACGGCTAAGTATGAGCTGATGAGTGATGGCGGCATTAAGGTTATCAATCGTGGGTTTTCAGTTGCAGAAAATAAGTGGAAAGAAGCGAAAGGAAAAGCTTATTTTGTTGGAAAACGAGATGAGGGGCATCTAAAAGTTTCATTCTTTGGCCCTTTTTATGGGTCTTATATTATATTTGATCTGGATCAGAAAAATTATCAATACGCCTTCATATCGGGCTATAACACTTCTTATCTATGGCTTTTATCAAGAACACCAACAGTCAGTGAAGACGTGAGAGAACGATTTGTTGAAAAATCAAAAGAACTCGGCTTTGATACGAATGAGCTCATATTTACTGAACACAATTAGTCAAGTAAGGGCAATTTTGTATGCGGCTTTGGTCACTTCATCCCAAGTATCTGGATGCAAAAGGTCTCGTGGCTCTTTGGAGAGAAGGCTTGCTTGCTCAAAATGTTCTGCTTGGTAATACCAAGGGATACAAAAATCATCCACAGTTAACGCGGTTTAAAAATACGAGCAATCAATCTGCGGCGATTGCCAGCTATTTAAAAGCGGTCGCCGAAGAGGCTGATCACAGAGACTATAATTTTAACAAAAGCAAGATCATCGATATGATCTTTAAAGACAAAATTCCCGTTACATATGGGCAAGTACAATATGAATTCAAGCATTTATTGAAAAAATTAAAAGACAGGGATCAAGCTTTATACAAAAAATTCAAGGGTACCGCTAAAATAGAACTCCATCCTTTATTTCATATGGTTATAGGAGATATAGAAGACTGGGAAATAGTGTAATTTGCATCTTAATGCCCAATTCTGTAGAGATATCGCTTGAGCGAATTTCATAATGATTAAGCTCATACCATAAGAAACGATCAACATACGGTATTAGCTAGCGTTTCCTGCATTAAAATAGTCTATATATAGGTCATTAAGCCTTTAGTGGTCTATATATCGTACTACTTTGCCATGAAACTTAATTCATGTTTGATATTTACTATGCTTTGCCTTAGCCTAGACAATGGTTTTGTATTTTGCTGTTATTAGGAGAGTAAGCATGACTAGTACACACGCTGCGTTCACAGGCTCAATACCTGAGATTTATGATGCTCATCTGGGCCCTTTCTTATTCGAGTTTTCGGCCAAGGACCTGGCTGACAGAGTTAAGCATAAAATTCCGCCGGATGGAAAAATTCTTGAAGTGGCTTGTGGAACAGGTAGTTCAACTTATCACTTGCGGCAAGCTCTGCCTTCGAGCGTTCATATTACTGCGACCGACTTGAATTCAGCTATGCTTGATTTTGCAAAAAACAAGCATGCAGACTTACCCGGTGTGACGTTTGAGGTTGCCGATGCTCTATCTCTGATCTTTGATGATCATGCGTTTGACGCTGTTATATGTCAGTTTGGCGTCATGTTCTTTCCAGACAAGAACAAGGGACTTGCCGAGATGACGCGCATACTGAAGCCGGGCGGAGTGTTGGCATTTAATGTCTGGGATTCTCTGGAACAAAACAAATCAGCCTCCATAGCACATCAAACAATCGCTAGTTTTTTTAAAAGTAATCCACCGCAATTTTTGACAACGCCTTTTGGATTTTATGACGTTGATCATATCAAAGATCTTATAACGCAAGCCGGACTCAACGATGTGTCATCACATACAGTTTCAGAAATAATAGAGGTTCTTGATGCTGCCCATATTGCCAAAGGATATGTAGAGGGAAATCCTGGCATTTTAGAAATTAATGAGCGCGCAACCGTAGCGGCAAGCGTGGTTACGAAAGCGACTGCCGATGCACTGGAAAAGGCTTACGGTCCGTCACCACTTGAAATAGAGTTTCAGGAAATCGTTTTTTTAGCAACAAAACCCGCAGAATAAGGGTGCCTGCGGGTTTTGTTAATGACTTTCGTTTTTTACGAATACGTCTCAATATTCAACTCTACTGGCAGTGAGTTTGAAACAACGTCATATACTGGTGAAAATAGTGCCAGTTCTTTGAGCTGTTCGGCTGGCGCTTCGCTTT
>JAJFJI010000085.1 GCA_021774205.1 Nitrosomonas sp. | reverse complement strand
GGCTTCGACACTAGGCGTGCTGGGCAGCATATCACGGCGTTATGCCCATAAAATTCCGATGGTTCTTAAAATTAACCATAATGAATTGTTGACCTACCCCAATAAATTTGACCAGACACTTTTTGCGAGTGTTGATCAAGCGTTTGATATGGGTGCTTGTGCTGTTGGCGCAACGGTGTTCTATGGTTCCGAAGAATCGCGGCGACAGATACTGGAAGTTTCAGAAGCATTCGAGCATGCGCATAGCCTGGGCATGGTGACCATTCTGTGGGCTTATGCACGTAATGAGGCGTTCAAGACCGCTGATAAGGATTATCATGCCAGTGCTGATCTGACTGGCCAAGCGAATCATCTGGCGGTAACGATTGGGGCTGATATCGTCAAGCAAAAAATGGCGGTTAATAATGGCGGGTACAATGCCATTAAATTTGGTAAAACCAGTCCCAAGGTGTATAGCGAACTTACCACAGATAATCCGATCGATCTGGTGCGTTATCAGGTCGCGAATTGTTATATGGGGCGCATCGGTATGATTAATTCAGGCGGTGAATCAGGTAGTGATGATCTGCATCAGGCAGTACGTACCGCGGTTATTAATAAGCGTGCCGGGGGCATGGGGTTGATTTCCGGGCGCAAAGCATTTCAGAAACCGTTTGCAGAAGGCGTAAAACTGCTAAACGCGATTCAGGATGTCTATTTGTCTGAAGCCGTGACCGTTGCTTGAATTATCAATAATTGGCACCTTAAAAAAATGAAATACTACAAATTATTAATTGGGTCTTTTTTGCTTTTGACGTTGCTGAATATTTCCGTGGTTAGTGCTGAAGATACGGCGCCATTAAATGTGCTGGGTGCTACCACGATTGGCACCGCGACAGCCAAGATGCTCCATGAAAAAGGATACCCTTTCGTCGATGTGCGGGGTATGAAACATTTCAATAACGGCCATATCCCGGGTGCTAAACATCTGGCTGTTCATAGCGAAGACTTTACCGCTGAAAATTTGAGCGCGATTGCTGAAAAAGATCAGCTGGTTGTTTTTTATTGTAACGGGATTACCTGCATGGGTAGTTCAATTGCCAGTGAAAAAGCCATTGAATGGGGATGGACGCAGGTTGCCTATTACCGGGTAGGTATTCCGCACTGGAAAGAGCTAGGTTTGGCGATTGAGTAAGCCGCCTAAGGTGTAAATAATAAATTGAAGCTCTTAAAAAGGCATATAGCTCCGGCAATAAAGCGGTGAAGGCCTAAAGCAGCCAACAAACTTATTCTGATCCTAATATATAGGGTTGTATGGCCAGATGCCGTGAGTGAATATCCGGTTCTGGTCAGCATCATTTGGCAGGCAATGCATTAAAGGAGAGAACGAATGAAAAAGAACACAGTTGGAATGATCATTGTTACGGCGATGACATTTTGCAGCACATCCTTGGTGTTGGCAGGTGAGGGTGCGTCCACGGCCCAGCGTGATCTGCCTAGTGTGACGATGGGTGTCAATACAATAGTGACCTCGACCGTCGAGGCGATCAATCATGCGACTCGTGAAGTAGCATTGCGTAGCTCGGATGGCGCGTTAAAGATAATTGTCGCCGGAGAAGAGGTTCGCAATCTTGCCCAGGTAGAGGTCGGAGATGTGGTGAAGATCGAATACAATGTGGGTCTCATGCTGGCGTTGCAGCCAGTCAGTGGTGGCATTCGTGAGCGCAGGGAGAAGGTCGAGGAAGAACGTGCGGAACTTGGCCAGAAGCCGGCAGGTACCGTGCGCAAGATGGTCTACGCGCGGGCTTTGGTACGGGCGGTAGACTTGCAGGCCCGCACCGTGACGTTACAGGGTGCACTGAAGACCGTGACCCTGCCAGTGGCCGAAGATATCGATCTGAGCAGTGTGAAGGTGGACGACATGGTAGATGCTGAGTATGTCGAGTCGCTGGCGATTTCGGTGCAGCCTGCTCCCGACTAACCGTAAAGGCTTTGAAGGTTATACAGGGTTATTGACGAAAATAGACAGTGTCTCTTTAATTTGGGTAACTTGCGAAGAATATTGTGGAATGTCGGGGTTAACCCTATTTTGCCAAAAAAAATTTCGTTTGTGACAAAAAGAATCATAGGGTCTAGATCAAACTTAATCTGATGACGCGTAGCAAAGAATCAGATATGGGAGAATATAACAATGTGGCAATTTCTTTTTAAGTTACTGTTCGGATTGCTTTCATTTGTTGTGGCTGGAATGGGTGTTTCGAATACAGTCTATGCAAATCGTGAAGCCGTTCCGCTCCACGACAATTTAGGGAAGCATCAGTATCCAGTTTCTACTGTTATGCCAATGACGCAACAGTATTTCGACCAAGGGCTCATTTTGTCTTTTGGGTTTAATCATGCGGAGGCGGCAAGATCGTTCCGGGAAGCAGCCCGGCTGGACCCAAAGTGTGCCATGTGTTATTGGGGCGAGGCATTGGCATTAGGTCCGAATATTAATGCGCCGATGAGCGATGCCGTTGTCATTCAGGCGTATGCGGCCGTTCAAAAAGCCTTATTACATACCAATAACGCAACAAAAAAAGAAAAAGCGCTGATAAAAGCTTTGGTGAAGCGTTATTCCAAAGGCGTTGTGAAGGATCGAAGTCATTTTGATGAGGCCTATGCCGAAGCAATGCGCGTGGTCTATCAACAGTTTCCGGCTGACGCGGTGATTGGTTCGTTATTGGCTGAAGCACTGATGGATTTGCATCCCTGGGATTATTGGAAGAAAAACGGTGAAGCGCAGCCATGGACACCTGAAATTGTTTCTACTTTGGAGGAAATTCTGGAGAAAGCGCCCAATAATCCCTTGGCAAACCATCTTTATATCCATGCGATTGAGGGGTCACCTCATCCTGAAAAGGCGCTGCCAAGTGCTGAACGGTTAGCTACCCTGGTTCCGGGGTCTGGGCAC
>JAJFJI010000084.1 GCA_021774205.1 Nitrosomonas sp. | reverse complement strand
CACGCTTTCTGCTTGAATAAGATCTAATTTTCCATTGAGAAAGGCGCGAAGGGTAAATTCTCCGGGCTGCGCTAGTCTAGCGCCAATCGCCATGCAGCGCGACAGTAATAAATTCAATATAGCCGGACTGCCATGTCCTTGCAGTTCTAGAACATCCTCGCCCGTATATGAATGGGGTGATACATAATATAAGGCAATTCCATGATCGATGATTTTTCCATCACTATCATAAAATTTGCTGAAATGTGCATAGCGTTGCTTGGGTACAAATCCGAGGATTGATTTAGCAAGTGTTTGCAAATTTTTTCCAGAGATGCGCACCACACCGATACCCCCTTTTCCTGGTGGCGTGGCAATCGCGACTATTATTTCTTGGTATTTCATGCTGCGTTGGGTCTACATCAAGACAATGAGGCTATTAATCTATTGATTCTAAATTGATAAATTTAGAAAGATGGATATTTTTGATCGGATAACTGCCTAAGTGTTGCAAGTCCGTTTCGAGGAAAATTGCACTGAAAAGATTGATTATTGCTTCTAAAACGTTACGATGTATGAATCACAATCTCCTGAATAACTTAACATTCAACTTTTTAATGATAATTTAGTCTGTGTATCGTAAAAACAAGTGTCATTAGGTCTCATTTAAGCAGCAAGTTATTACCTGATTTATGACCGCGCAGCTGTCTGGGTTTTTATTCAGCATCAGTAAAAATTTTTACCATGAAGTTCAGGAAGATTATGAAATTGATTTTTCATAATCTTCATGTGCTTCATGTGCTTCATGGCACTAATTTGTTTTTTCTAGTCTAGGTCAGTGTATTTGAAATTGATTAAATATATGTAACTGTTCAGCTTGTCCATAAAATTTGTCATCTCAAGGCGCAAAATGTACACTCACTTGTGTCAATGATCATTTTGCAACACCGAAGTGGTTGATTTTATGAGCAAGTTGAATAGCTGTCATAAATCTATTAATAAACCTAAGGTGCCGCAGTTTATTTTCTTTTTCCTCTCTTTCTCCCTCTGGCTTTACCTCTGCTTTTAGGCACGCCTGTGGGCTTTGTGACATTGTCTTTTTTATCTTGCGGCGCTGAATCACCTTGGGTTTTCGTTGCGTTTAAAGATGCATGTGCTTCAGTTGTGTTTTCTTCTTTAGCTTCAGTCGTGTCGTCTTCTTTAGCCTCAGTCGTGTCGTCTTCTTTACCTTCAGCCGTTGGCAGTAGCCGCTGGTCGTCATCCTTAACAGGATTTTCTTTGTTTGTAATTTTCTCCTTATCTATATTTGCTTCAGCAGCTTTTTTCTCAAACATTCGCGTTATCTGCCATTGTTGCGCAATAGACAATATATTATTACTCAGTGAGTAAATTACCAATCCAGAGGGGAAGAAGAAAAAGAAAATGCTGAATGCGACCGGCATGATCTGCAATACTTTTGCTTGAATGGGGTCCGCTGGTTTTGGACTAAGTTTTGACTGCACCCACATGGAAACACCCATAAACAGGGGCAAAATATAGTAGGGGTCCGGAACAGACATGTCCGTAATCCATAACGCAAATGGCGCGTAGCGTAACTCGACAGCGGCCAATAAAGTCCAGAAAAGCGCAATAAATACAGGGATCTGAACAAGAATCGGTAAGCAGCCGCCCATAGGGTTAATCTTTTCCTGTTTATAGAACTCCATCATGGCTTGGTGCATTCGTTGGCGGTCACTGCTGTACTGTTCGCGGATCCGTTGCAATTTTGGCGTAACGACACGTAACTTTGCCATGGAGCGATAACCGGCGGCAGATAATGGAAAGAAAATTAGCTTGACCGTTATCGTCAATAGAATAATAGCGATGCCCCAGTTGCCAACATATGAATAATAGAAAGAAAGTAACCAAAATAAAGGTTTTGCAATTACGGTTAGCCAGCCATAGTCCACCACCAATTCCAAGCCCGGTGATAATGCGGACAATATGTCTTGCTCCTGTGGCCCTGCGTAGAGCGGCATTGCTACACGTGCCGCTTCACCCGGGGCAATCGAGCCAGCTGGTACGATTACCCCTGCAGTATAGAGGTTTTGCGCTATACGCTTAGCAAAGTATTCGCGTGGCGTTTGTTGTTCAGGTAGCCAGGCTGTGACAAAGTAATGCTCAACCATGGCAATCCATCCATTGTCAGCATCTGGTGGATATTCCGCCTTGTTTTTATCTATATCGGAAAATTTTATTTTTTGAAACTTTTCATCTTCTGTATAAACTGCTGCGCCAAGGTAAGAAGGCAGCATCATAGCTGAGCCTTTTGGTGGCGGGTTGGCATCGCGTGTTACCTGGAAGTATGAAAAAGGCTGAATAAATGATTCGCTGTAGTTGACTATTTCAAATTCAACATCAATGACATAACTGTCACGATGAAAGGTAAACACTTTAGCGACTTGTACGCCATTCTCTTCCTGCGCTAAAAGTCTGACAACAACCCGATTTTCTCCAGCGTTTAGTTCATAATTATAAATATCGGATTCAACCGAGTACCTCGTTTTGTGACTTGGCAGGTTATCGCCAATTAATCCAGCTTGCGCCACGCTGATGTGTGATGCCGTGTTCTGTAATAAATCATAGGGTTTATCTTTGTCTTCCCTAGAAGGGTGTTCTAACAATCCAATGCGCCGTATATCGCCGCCAGCTGTATCTATCTCAGCGACTACCAAGTCTGTGGTGACGTGGATTTTCTCGCCGACTTCAAGCAGGCGGGGCGTAATTGAGGGCGCTACTCCTTCGATGCCAGATGCGATTTCACTGCTATCGATGTCTTGTGAAGCCATGAGGTCATCGCCAGGTACTGGCAGTGGGTCATGACGTTGGCTGTCAGACCCTGCAATAGTTCCAGATGTCGTTTGTGGTGGGACAGGAGGTTTTAAATCTTTTTGCCATGCATCCCATAGAAACAACAATGATGTTGAAAAGATAATGATGAGTATAAGTTTTCTTGTTTCCATTGTTATATTTGGTCAGGTTGGTTTCTTTGACAATAGCTCATTAACATTCTTTTTATCATAAAAAGAAAATTTCAGAGAAATGTTTTTTATCGTGTAACTAGTCGAATCCGGAAATAGGAATTGGGCAACTGCTAGGGAACAGGTTCATATCCACCACGGTTCCAGGGATTACAGCGCAAGATACGCCAAATACTTAGCTTCATTCCACGTAACAGGCCGTGTTTTGTTAACGCCTCGCAAGCATACTGTGAACACGTCGGACTGAACCGGCAGGAAGGGGCCAGAAATGGGCTAATGCAGTATTGATAAAACTTAATAAAATAAATAATTATTCGTGACATTGCTGTAATTGAAGCATCAATATTTTTGCTTCTTCTGTTAAACGGCATGTATCGTCGCGAGTAATAGGACGTTTTAGCCGTATTACCCAATCCATGTTTAAAGCCACCTGGCTATGTTGATTTGCGCGAAAAAACTCCCGCAATAGTCGCTTTACCCTGTTACGTTCTACCGCGCGCCGTGCAATTTTTTTTGCGACTATCAAACCCAATCGTGGATAGTTAGTATTATTAGGTTTGGCATATATCTGGAGAAAATCACCAGTCGCAATGCATCGGAAACGGATTACCGCAGAAAACTCATCTGGTTTATGCAGCCGGTGACTTTTTGGTAAGGAATAAATAAAACTATTCTACAATACTAATATTTCAAGCAATACCAAATACGCTTATCAAAAACTTTATTGACTTAAAATTGTTTTGACAATCTAAAAGTCAATATCCCTAATTACCTTAATTTACGCCGAGTCTCGTGCGGCCTTTTGCCCGACGCGCCCGGATAATGGCTGCGCCACTTCGAGTTTTCATGCGGACTAGAAAACCATGAGTACGTTTTCTGCGGATGACAGACGGCTGATAAGTGCGTTTCATTATTCTCTCCTGAGCTCAAGATTAAGTAAATAAAACCACTTATTACAACCTGTTATGGGGTCTAATGTCAACTTAAATTTTTATTTTCTTTTAAGTAAGGAACAAAGAAAGCAAAAAGCAATTTATTGTTAGTTGCAATTTACATTTTATATAGTTAAACTATTAATCTTGCGAGGAAAAGATAAAAATAATTTCGTAATTAACAAGCATTATTGAGTTGCAAGATTGCGTATTTCAACGATAAATCAGTCATGATTTATAAAAGGCTGCGATTTCTTTATTGACAGCGTAAAAAGCAGTGTTGCAGTGTTTGAAATACTAAACTTGAGATTCTTTGGGGGAATAAACATTATGATCAGTTCTGCAGTTGTAATGGACAATCGCTATCAAGACCGGCGTTCAGAGATGCCGTTTTTTTGTTTATATCAAATAGGCATCAAAACAGGGCGGCGCATGAGCGAGCGAAGATTAAATATTAAAGCGCCGGTGTATGTTGACCGCTATGCCGGCCATTTAATGCTGTGTGCAATCTGCATCATGATACTTAGTTCTATGGATGCTTTTTTTACCTTGAATATTTTGGCAAAAGGTGGGGAAGAACTCAATCCATTTATGGCTGTTCTTATTGAGGATAGTGTGAGCAAATTTATTGCTCTTAAACTGGCGCTTACCTCTCTGGCGTTGATATTGTTAACCATGCATCATAATGTTCTTCTGACAGAAAAAATACGCGTCAGGCATATCGAATATTCGATTCTAACTGGCTACACTGTATTGATTGGCTACGAGTTATTCCTGTTGCATTTAGCTGCTGCATAGAAGACCGTACAAAACTTTCTTAGTATTTAGTTCAGCGTCATCTCGTAGCTGAACTGATAATTATATCAAGGGCTAGAATGAGTGACACTGAACAAAAGATAACAATAGACGGCACTGAATATTTATTATCATCATTGAGTGACGAGGCAAAAACGCAGATTACTAATTTGCGGTTTGTAGACAACGAAATTGTTCGGATCAAGGCGCAGCTGGCTATTGCCAGTACGGCTAAACTTGCTTATCAAGCAGCATTAAAGGGTGCGATACCAAAGGATGTCCACTAATCCAATAAAATAAACTATTGGTTCAGTGTGTTGGGTTAAAATAAACAGCAATTCTTTGTAAATCATGCAGTACTAGATCCCCTGCAGCTAGTTTTAGACGCAAATAGGCGAGCAGGTAGTTATACCGGGCTTGCGAGAGTTCTCCTTGCGCTGTAAATAATTGCTGTTGCGCATCCAGCAAATCCAGGTTAATTCTTATCCCGCCTTGAATACTCTTTTCGGTCGCTTGAACCAACAGGCGCGCTGACTCTACTGCAAGTTCAAGCGATTCTATTCTTTTGACGCTACTTAAGGTCAGCTGATATTGACTGCGCAGTTCAACTAGAACGCTATCGGTCATCGTATTCAGATCCGCTTCGGCGCGCGCACGGTTAGCGACTGACTGCCGGGTTACGGCATTGACCCGGCCGCCGGCATATAAAGGAACATTTACTTCTATACCAATACTGGCAATATTAGCGTTCCGGTTAGCTGTTACAAATGATGCCGCATCATTCTTGCTCAAGCTTGCAACCAACTCCAAACGTGGCATATGACCGGAACGGCTTCTATTAATCTCTTCCTTGCTGGATGTAACGGCGTACCGCTGTGTCACCAGTTCAGCATTGCGATTAAGCGCCAGATCCTCCAAGCTTTCATAATCGACCAGGTGTATGGTATTGACTTGGAAATTGGTTGATAAACGGTCAAGCTGAACTATGTCCTGGTTGCCAACAATGGCGGCCAATCTTAGCCGCGCCACCTTATATTCGTCTTGTGCTTCAATAGCGTCTGCTTGCGATAATGCGTATTGAGACTGCGTTTCCAGCACATCGGTGATTGTGCCTTCTCCCTTCTGCAGCATTTGTTCATTAACTTTTTTCCGTTCCTCAAGCGTGTCTTGTTGCGTCTGCGCAAGCATTAAACGATCTTGCGCAAGAAGCGTCTCAACATACGCTTCCACAAGCCGGACAATCAGCTGTTGACTATGGCCGGTAAACCTAGCCTGGCTGGAATTGGCCTGCGCTGCGCCTTGACGGTATTCTGCTACCGCTTCGAGGTTAAGAATAGGTTGGCGTAAAGACAAAGTGGTGACTCGACTATCGAAATTTAAAGATTCTCTTGGTGAGGGTCCCAATGTCTGGTTTCCAGTATTCTTGCTCCGTACGTGCGTAAAGGATAAATTTGGCAGCAAACCGGAAAGACCAATCGCTTTTTCTTGTTGACCCGCTTCATTTTCATGAATGGCCGAACGGTAAACAGGATCATTTTCCAAAGCAGCTTCGTAGGCATCCAGAAGTCCGAGCGCCTGGCTAACGCCTGTTTGTAATAACAAGACAGTTAATATTGAAATAAAGAAATAGTGTCGGGAGAATTGCATTGCCGTTACTCTTCACTCATGGATGCATGAAGTCGATCAAGAATCGGCTTGAACAGGTAATTCATGAGTGACCGCTCGCCAGTTTTTATAAAAATCTCTACCGGCATTCCAGCCCGTATTTGATGATGGACAAGCAGCTTCATTCCTTCAGGCGTCACTTTTGTTTTCAGGTTGTAGTAAGGTTCTCCAGTTTGTTCGTCAGTCAGCCGGTCGGCGGATACCCGGATAGCGATGCCAGGTATATTAGGCGTTTTATTTTGATTGAAGGCAGAAAAAATTAAATCGACATGCAAGCCGGGATGAACCTTATCAATGAGATGAACCGGCACTTGTCCCATAACGACTAACTGATCTTCACTTGGCACGATATCCATCATACGGAACCCGGGTCCAATGACCCCACCTTGCGTAAAAATATCTACGCCGACCACAATACCATCGACAGGGGCTTTGACTAACACATTTGCCAGCTCAAAATCTTGCGCGATTAATTGGCTATGTAAATCTTCCGCTTCACGTTGAATATCAGACAATTGCTGCCGCACTTCTTTTTGGAGTTCCTGCTGACGTTGGATGCGTTGCTGGTTTAATTCAGCAATCTGGCGCTGGATACGGCCAATATCACCGGCATCAGCGGAAATCTCGCCATTCAATTGGACGTAGTCTCGTTCCAGGTCTAAAACGCGACTACGGGGAACAAAACCATCTTTTGCTAAATCACGTAAGTTGCCGAGCTGTTCATTCAAAAATTGCAATTGTTGTCTTTTGTTTATTCTTGATTCCTCAAGACCACGTAGCTGAATAGTTAGACCAGCAATATTTTCATCCAAAGCTGCCAATTCATGTTGCATTGATAAATTTCGTGACATGAATAGCTGTTTTTGGGTATTGATCGTATTGGCTACACGCGGATCGTTTTTAGCCGACAATAATGCGGGCGGGAAAGTAATCTCCAATTTGCCATCCCGCTCTGCGATCAGACGTGCTTCAATGGCACGGGCAGAAAAGAGTCGGCTTCTAGTAATATCTGCTTGCGCTTTGACTTGAATATCGTTCATACGTACCAATACTTGGCCGGATTTAACACGATCACCTTCCTTAACCAGAATTTCGTCAACAATACCACCTGTCTGATGCTGGACAGCTTTACGATTGGTGGCTACGGTAACTGTACCGGAAAGTGGCACGCCTTTATCCAGCGGGGCGAGAAACGCCCATAAAAAGAAGCCGCCGACGCCCGCCAATACAATCCACCAACCAAGCCGGGCATGAATCGTCTCGTCCGTTTTGACTTGATTTGTCTCGTCAAGCGGAAAATTATCTGGAATTGCTTCTTTCGCCTCAGCCAAAAGCTTCATGTTAATTCCTGTTTGATTACCTGAGCCTTTCAAAGTCATATCGTACGCATAACACCCTGTGTATTCACTTATGAAATATTCGGGTCGACCACACTAACGGTTGGTATTGCCTGCGTCTTCTTTTCCGCGTTGTTAGTTTGTTGCACCGGGTGTGATTGTTGCGCTTGTTGTTGTTTGGCTAGCGTTGACAATACCTTATCGCTTGGACCAAACATTTTTGCAACTCCTTCCTGTAAAAATAATAACTTGTTGGTGGCACTAACGATGCTGGTTCGATGGGTAATCAGAACGATGGTTTTCTCCCGCTTACGCAAATCAATAATGGCACCCAATAATGCTTTCTCACCCGCGTCATCCAGATTTGAATTTGGTTCATCCAAGACAATGAGTGATGGATCGTCGTAAAGGGCGCGCGCCAGACCAAGGCGTTGTTTTTGGCCGCCGGAGAGCCCCGCGCCGCCATCTCCGAGTGGTGTGTCATACCCTTTCGGCATATTCAAGATCATTTCGTGCACACCGGCACGCCTAGCGGCCAGGATAACCTTTTCCGCATCAATGTCGCCAAAGCGTGCAATATTTTCTGAAACGGTGCCGCCAAATAATTCAATATCTTGTGGCAGATAGCCAATATAAGACCCCAGTTCATCCTTATTCCAAAGATAAACATCGGCACCATCCAGTCGCACTTTCCCTACTGCTGAAGGCCACACCCCCACTAACAAACGTGCCAGCGTTGACTTCCCGGACCCACTGGGTCCGATGACGCCTAGAATTTCGCCGGCTGCAAGTGAAAAATTTAACCCCCTAATAGCAGGCACTGAAGCGCCCGGTGGCGCTGCCGTCACGTTTTCAACTGAAATAATACCCTTTGGTTTTGGAAGTGCCATGCCTGGTTCACGGGCTGGATTCTTTTCCAGCAATTCTGTAAGCCGTTCGTAAGCGCTCCGCGTACTACCAAATTGCTTCCAAACGCTGATTAATAATTGAACTGGTGCGATTGCTCGGCCCAATAAAATGGAGCCGGCGATCATCATTCCGGGAGATATACTGTTATCCAGAACTAATAATGCGCCCAATCCAAGCATCATTGATTGCAGCGCAACGGAAGTCGATTTCGAAATAGCCGTGACAACACCTGATTTTTCACTTGCATCTGCTTGCAAATTGAGGAAACGGCTATGCAACTTATACCAACGTGTTTGCAGGTTAGATAACATTCCCATGGCTTCGATGACTTCGGCGTTACGTAAATTATTGGATGCTAGTGTGGTCGATGCAATTGCCATTGAATTGGCTTCTTCCAAAGGTTTGCGTGAAATTTTTTCATTGATGTAAGCAAGTACAATCAATACCGCTGTACCACATAATGCAAAAACACCCAGCCACGTGTGAAACATAAAAATAACAAATATATAGATGGGAAACCAAGGCGCGTCAAAGAAAGCAAACAATGCATTGCCAGTCAAGAATTGACGTAAGCTTGTCAAATCCTTTAAAGCCTGCCCGGCATTACCACCACCTTGTTTTAAGCTTTGCTCGAAAGCAGCCGTATAGACACGCTTATTCAGCTTCGTGTCGAGTTGCGCGCCGACGCGAATCAATACGAAGCTGCGCACATATTCGAGCGCACCCATAAAAATATAGGCACCCAGCATAATCAGCGTTAGCATTAACAGTGTCATTTCATTGCGACTGGTCAATACACTGTCATACAGCTGTAGCATATATATCGCCGGCATGAGCATGAGCATGTTAATGACGGCGCTGAAAACACCGACTGTGCGAAAGGCCTTCTTAAAGCTGGCTAATGCCTGTGCAATCTCATTTTGAGGAATCTTGAATTTTGGTGTCATCTAAACGGCTAAGAGTTACAAGAAATGATAAGCATATGATTCCTGAAAATTTATTTTGTTATTGCGACCATTAGGATTCCTTTTTTGGTTCTTATAATCGCGCAATCTTTTTATAAATAAGCATGTTGGCGCCATTATGGCGTTAACCTCAAGTAAACTGATTTACGTTGAGAATACACTAAAATGTGATGTGTGTCACATTTTTTATTTATGGTAGTTAATTTTCAGATTGTTATAAACTTTTTGTCATTTCTTGCAAAGCTTCTGGCCTAACAATAATTAGGCGACGCGCGTCTTTGCGGATAATTCCTTGATGTGTCAGCGTCAATAATGCCCTTGTCACTGTTTCGCGGCTGGTATTGATCATGCTGGCTATTTCTTGATGAGTGGGTAAGTTTTCTACTAATTCTTGTTTTCCAACGGTTTTTTGTTTCATAAGTACCAAGAAACTTGATAACCGTTTTGCGGTATTGTTGATACTGAGCATAGTGCGGAACTTATAATCAAGCTGCACTTTTTGCGCCAGGTGCTTCTGTATCTGGCTGGCAACCGAGGGTGAGTGAGCAAATAAATGCAGCGCTGTTGTGCGCGACAAGAAAGCAACCAAGGCATCACTTAAAGCGATGACTGATGAGGTGTGCAAAGACTGGTTTATGAGCGTAGTTTCCCCAAAAAACTCACCGGCCGAGAGTAGCTGCAAACCAATGACTCTTCCTTCGTCTGTCATATCAATAGCCTGCAACCTGCCTGAAAGCAAAAATAAAAGGCTGTCGCCACTTGCCCTTTTTTTTATGATTACTTCCCGTCGCGCATAACGCTTCACCTGCAATTCTTTTTTGACTTTAGCCATTTCACTGGCGGTCAGTTGCGCCAGCAGCGGAATTTTGCGCAGATTGATCTTTACATTAACGTTATTCCCGGCTTGTTCTGAAGCAGCTTCATTTCCTGGTGGCGAGAGCGCCTTTTCCACTGCCACACACAATTTTTTATTTCTTTCGGTCATCAAGTGTCGGTTGGTAAATTCTTGGCCGTCAGTATAAACTGTTTGGCGTTTTGGTGATACCAAACTGCTGTTGCGCTTAAGCCTTGTTCTAATGTATAGGGCGGAACCCAGCCCAACTCACCGCGCAGTTTTGCGTCGCTCACACGCAACGAGCCGAATAATCTATTTATTTGATCTGCACGTCCCAATGTCGCCGCTGCTATGCGTAACAGTTTTTCCGGAAAATAAAACGAGCGATTGTTACGACCCAATGCGACAGAAATTTTTTTAACCAGTAACGCGGTTGAAACGTTCTCGCCATCGCGAACCAGATACGTCTGTCCAGCCGCCGCAGGATGCGTTGCACAGGCGATCAGCGCACTTATCAAATTTCCGAGATACACTTGACTGCGTACATTGTACGCGCCAGCCAGCGGTAGTGCTCTTCCCTTTTCGATCGCGGCCATCAAGCTGTTGAAATTTCCTTTTACACCAGGACCATATACCAACGGTGGGCGGATGATCACCACTTGCAAACCAGATTCCTGTGCGATGCGCCGTAATGCTTGTTCAGCTTGCCATTTTGAGATACCGTATGGATGCTGGGGTGCTGGCATATCCTCTTCTGTATAACTTTGCTGGTCGCGAGTTTCCTCGCCATTGACCTTGATCGAGCTCACGCAGACGAGCCGCTTTATCTCAGCGCGTACCGCTTGCTGGGCCAAATTCTCAGTACCATGCAGATTGACCTTGAGAAACGCTGCCAACGGATCTGTGGCAGCGTCTTTCATTACATGCACGCGTGCGGCAAGATGGATTACCACATCCACGCCACGCAGCGCGCTCGTCCAGTCGGTATCACCATCAATATCATCTATCACGGCAATTTCTACACCGTGCGGCATTTGAATAGATGATCGAATCGCCGCTCTGACCCGCCACCCCTGGCGCAGCATTTCCTCGCACAAAGGTCTGCCCACGAAACCGTTGGCGCCGGTGACGAGCACCAGGCGGTTCTGAATATCAGTCATACCCGCACCAATCGAACAACGAATTCCGTATACTTAATTCGACGCAAAGTAATGCGTCGAAATAATCACAATATCCAGTTAGAACTAAACCACTTCTATACCAGTCAATCGTTAGTTTTGTCATGCTTTTGCAGGTGCTCTTTTATCAATCTGTCATAAAACATCATTGTTTCACCGATAATTTTCTTACTGGAAAACAACTTGTTTGCACGGTGGCAAGCCCTAATTCCCATTTGTTGCCGCAAGTCTTTTTTTAAAATCAGTTTTAACAAGTTCTTTGTTAGCGCTTCCACATCACCGGCCGGAAACAAGAAACCGGTTTTGCCGTCAGCCACCGCGTCTGTAATTCCATAAATTCGTGAAGCTATGGTGGGTACGCCACACGCAGCTGCTTCAATGATGGTCATGCCAAATCCC
>JAJFJI010000083.1 GCA_021774205.1 Nitrosomonas sp. | reverse complement strand
ACCATGCCATGTAATAACGCCAATAGTCCATGCGCCCGTGCTGCTGGATGAATTTCCTGGTGTCCTTCCGCTGCGCTAATGATGCCACCGACACAATCGCCGGCTCGCACCGCCGCCCAGCCCAATAAAGCGCCTATCTGGCCAGCCAATACTGATTTGTATTGAACGCGGCTGCCAAAATACATTCCGGGATGCAAGTCAACAAATATAAACACCGGTCGTTCCCGTTCTTCGCGAAACAGTTTGGTATGAGGACGGCCTCGACGAGCCGTGACACGCCAGTCTATGGCTCGCGCGTCATCGCTTGGCTGGTAAACCCGCACTTCGTCAAACTCCATTCCCCGCCCTCGATAAGCGGACAAGTAACCGCCCGCCTGCGCTGACAAAGACCGCCTGCGCGAACCTAACTCCAGTCCTCGTGCTGTACTCCGCAGACGAATAAGCGCATCTAGTTCAAGAATGGTTCCATTACTCATGGCGAAGGAACGCGCTTAAGGATTTCTTCGATGTAATGCTGTGGCGTAATACCATCTGCTTCCGCTTCATAGTTCAGCAGGATGCGATGACGCAACGCATCGGGCGCTACCATCTGCACATCCTCTGGGGTAACAAAATCACGCTCCGCCAACCAGGCGCTTGCCCGGGCTACCCTTTCTATGGCGATTGCGCCGCGGGGGCTAGCGCCCCAGTTCACCCAGTCAGTTAAATCCTTACCATATGGACCGGGATTACGAGTCGCTTCCACGAGTTCGACAATATACGCTTCAACCGCATCAGCCAGATGTAACGCCATTACTTCTTGGCGTGCGGCAAAAACCTGCTGTTGTGTTAACAATTCAAACGTCGACGCATGAGGCTGAATCAGACCGTGTTGATCAGCACTGTCAGTCGTTTGGGTAGTCGCTGAATCGGCATCCACTGAATCAAGATGCTGAGAAATCATGGTTTGCATTTCTCGCCGCGAAAGTGCCAGAATTTCCCGGCTTGCCTGCTTATCCGGATAGTCCACACGCACATGTAGCAAAAACCGGTCAAGCTGTGCCTCCGGCAAGGGATAAGTACCTTCTTGCTCGATCGGATTCTGTGTTGCCAACACCATAAACAAACGCGGCAAAGGATAACTAGCCGCACCGACGGTTACCTGGCGCTCTTCCATCGCTTCTAACAACGCGGATTGAACCTTGGCTGGCGCACGGTTTACTTCGTCTGCAAGTATCAGATTGTGAAACACCGGTCCCCGGTTGAAGTGAAAGCATCCATCTTCGGGCCGATAAACATCACTACCCGTCAAATCCGCCGGCAAAAGATCCGGGGTAAACTGTATCCGATGAAAATCTGCTTCGAGCCCACTTGCCAATGTTTTGATTGCTCGGGTTTTAGCCAGTCCCGGTGCACCTTCCAATAGTAAATGGCCATCACATAGCAAAGCTATTAATAACCGCTGCACCAGCTGCTGCTGACCAACGATGCTTTGTTCAATATATTGTTGTAATCGAGAAAACGCTTCTCGTGCTGTTTGGTTACCTGTCATTTACTATAGCCATAAGGATAATTGCGCCTAATCATTTAATTCAACATTTGAATCTAGCATTTCATTTTCAATAATATCGCCTGGCTCATCCTCATCATCGGTCAGAATGAGCTTGTCTCGTGCCGTTTCCTTAATTGCATTCACGTGAAATTCAGCAATCTTAAAATAGTCATCGAGATCTGAGCGTTTTAAAAGGTAATACGGCTCTTCGTTTAGCTTAAAAAAGTGATAAGTTAACGTTTGATCCGGGTCCAGCGTCACTTTAAACGCAAAGTCCGCTTCATCCGACAGATTTTCAGGCTTATCTCCCTCATCCAGTAACGTATCTACCCGCAAGCCAGACAAACTATTTACCAGTATCTGGATCTCTTGCCTATTGATTTCCTCTTCTCCAGCGAGATCTGCCAACCGCAGTTCACCGTCTTCGCGTTGCAGCACGATATCAGACATCTCTATTTGCAACAAATCTTCAGCTGAGAATGCAAGAATATTCTTATCAATCCAATCGTCTAAATTGGCGCCAGCTTCCCAGGTATTAAAAGCCACTGCAAAAACTTCATCATCATCCGCATTTCTTACATGGACTTTACGTAACCCTGGAGAATTCCCAATAACAAGCTGACCCAACGTCTCATTATTCGCTAGCAGCGTCAGTTTGCGTTCAAATTCATCTTCAGCAACCTTGAAACGCCGGGACGCACTATGGGTCGTGGCGACGGGCCACCCTCTCTTCATGGCGGCAAGATTATCTAGTAATTGCAACACATTGTGCTGATCAGCCGAAAAATCGTCCTGTTCCGGCAAAACCCATTTTTCCACCTGTTTTATCAGCACCACGCTATTGGAGCCGTCTTCAATTTGAATTCGATCTACCGCAGCCACATCGAAAACAAGCAGTTTTTCATCCGCTTCAAAAGCGCCATATTCCTCTCCTGAAACATATACAATAACGGCGAATACAAGTTGCGCTACCAACACCCCGCAGAGTAAAAAAATCCATTTTTTCATTGTTCATATCCTCCCTTATTCTGCTGTACCAAGTATTACCGCATAGCGTAAACGTGTCTGTTTATTAATCTGCCAACGAATCAACCAGATTAGCAACAAACCCAATAATGCCAGGCCATAATTGAGATATTCCCAGAATACCTGCGTCTCATGTACTTGCGGATTAAGGGTGCGAGAAAATTGGGCACGACCGCGGATTTCCAGCAAATCACGATCTTCCAGGGACCAGTCGACCGCATTCTCAATCAATTCCACTGGATTAAGATAGCGCGTACCTAGCCCGGTAGTGGCTAAATTTAGTATGTCATCCGCCAAAAAAGTATTCGAGGCAAACAAAATAATACGCGATGATTCTGGCGAACGATCAATCAACCGGCTGATAGTAGGTTCCGGTTCCGTCTCTTCCTGCTCATTTTGTTCCGTTTCACCAGTTGCCATGTCGTCAATATCAGCGTCAGTTTCTTCTTCTGCAGCGGTTAACGGCGAAGGTTTGTCTTTAAAGAAAGAATCAAACCGGCCTTCCACTAACACTGACAGCAGTTGCTTGCCCTGTTCCTCGCCGATTGGAAAACCATATTGTGCATGCGTATTGTAGTCAGGTTGAATATTTAGATTGTCCGAAGTCCACGCTTCATCCGAACTCTCAAGCAAGCGAATAATCTGACGGGCCGGATTCTTTTCTTGATCAACATTGATTGGCGAAGGCCAGGTCAATGTCATCTGATTCAGGCCAGCGGTAATGCCGTTCTCCTGCGCCATTCCGTGACTGCGAATGTCGACGAAGTAAGGATAATTCACCATCTGCGTTTCACGTACGACAAATCCACCAATTTCGCGATCAACCGGAATCGGGAATGCCGCATTTTGCGGATCAAGCACCAGTTGCGGTTTAAATTCGATCCCATGATGGCCAAGCCACTCGTCAAGTCCGGATTGGTGCTGTCGAATGGCAAGCGTTCCTTGACTGCTGTCCGTTTCAAAAGGTGACGTCGCGATGACCACAGTACCGCCCCGCATCAGGAATTGGTCGACTGCAAAAAGCTGCTTCGCAACCAGATTTTCTGGAGAAACTAACAGCAGCAAATCCGCATCATCTGGAACCTGCCCATTAATCAAATCTGTTGTTGTAAGATTATGTTCTTCCGTCAAGGCATCACGCAACCAATTAAAACGCTCGTCACTAGGCGCCATACCAAACTGCGTCATCGTCGGCGCCGGCGTATGTAACGCAATCGTCTTTAAAAACCCTTTGGAAAAGCGTTTTAATGCCGCCTGAATGCTGCGCTCGAGTCCAGCCTTATCAAATTCTTCCGGCAATGGGACCTGAATGAGACGCTCCCCACCTTCAAGCGTCAAATAAAACCAAAAGGTATTAGCATCAAACAAACCTGCAGCCATCGGACGAAAACCGAATTCTGCCTCCAATTGCTCTGCCAATGCGCCACCGTCTGCGTCTGGATCACGATTTTCGATACTTAGCTTGCCACCGGATCGTTCAGCCAGCTCACTTAAAATAGCATCTAAATCTTTACGCAATGATTTGAGTACATCAGGCAATTTATCATTCGATGAGATATAACCTTTGAAATTCACTGGATGGAAAATGTTCTCAAATAAATCTCCAGCACCCTGATAAGCATAAAGAACTTTTTTGATCGCCTGCGTCAAATCGTACTCGGGATTGCGCAAGTCAACATCCAGACTGGTCTCACTCTGCGCCTTAACATCAATCAAATCTGTGAAATCGAGCACCTCGTATTGATCCCCGTATTGAATCAGAATATTGAAGTAGGAATTAACCACTGAAGATTGGTATTTGCTGGCAAACTGGAATGGAACCGGACGAATCGCGTACTTTTCATTCGCTTCCTGCTCCAGCTCCGGATGCGCCAACGGATCAATAAATTCCACCCGCAAACGCCCTTCACCAGCCACGGCATATTCTTCTAACAAATCGCGCAGGCGCGGCACCAGTGGTGCCAGCAACGGATGCGTCTGTGCGCTGAAATAGCCCCGAATCAGCATTGGTTCGCGTAATTGCGCTAGATGGTTACGCGTCGCATTGGAGATGGAATAGATATTACCCTGCGTTACATCGGTGCGAACGTTATTCATTGGCGCGAGCCACAAATTAGCTGCGAGAAAATTGATTACAAGCAATCCCGTTACCATTCCCCACAACCGATGATTAGCATTACGCGTATTCCCAGCCCAGCGTAACCATTCCAGTATGTAGACATTCAGCGTGAGAAATACACCCACCAGACTCAGATAGTAATACAGATCGCGCAAATCTATCACACCACGAGTAATGGAATCGAAACGTGATCCAGAACCCAATAACTTCAGAAATTCCGATGTTCGGTTGCCAAATAAACTTGTTAATGCATCGGAACCCAGCAGATAAAAAATGCCACATACCCCCACCGTCAGGATCAGACTGATAATTTGATTGACTGAACGGGCGCTGATAAATAGCCCGATGGCAACATAGGCAGCTGCTAGAAATAAGGTAGCTATGTAACCGCCGAATACCGGTCCCCAATCCAACGGGCCAAGCACACTGACAGTCAACGGCAAGGGTAAAGTCAGCAATAAAGCCACTATGACCAGACTTAGACATGCTAGAAATTTACCCAATACCAATTGGTAATTTTTTGCAGGTGTCGTAAGAAGAAATTCCAGCGTACCGGCACGCCGCTCCTCGGACCACATACGCATGGTGATTGCCGCACCCAAAAAAATCAACAGTAACGGCATCCATTCAAACAGTGGACGCACATCGGCGATATTACGAGAAAAAAATTTTTCTACCCAAAAGAAAACAAACAACGTTACCGCCAAAAATGCGCCCAAAAATATAAATGCAATGGGTGAAGAGAAAAAACCGGCAAATTCTTTACGAGCAATTCTCAGCATATAATTCATCCTTGCACCCTTTCCTTTTGTGCTGAGATTTCACCAAATATAGTCTCCAAGTCACGGCTCTCGTATTGTAAAGCATATAGCTTAAACCCTGCCGTCATAATCTTATTTGCAATGCTGGGTGCTGCTTCAGCTATTTCATTTTGATCATCCAAATCAAGCGCATAACGGTACCCAGGACCTTTCTTATATAACGATTGGACAGACTGTACGCCACTCACCGATTTAAACAGCTTCGACACTCGCGCTGGATCCGCATTGACAGACACCAGTAACCGCTTACACGCCTGTAAATCAACCATTGTTTCATCCAATGCTTTTTTAGCATTACGAATAATGATGACGCGATCGCAAATTGCTTGAACTTCCTGCAGGATATGTGTAGAAATAATGACAGTAGCACTTTTAGCCAGTGTGCGGATAAGATCCCGCATATGCTGTACCTGTGTCGGATCCAGGCCGTTAGTCGGTTCATCCAATATAAGTAGCCGGGGGTGATGTAGAATCGCCTGTGCCACGCCAACCCGTTGACGAAATCCCCTGGAAAGCGTACCAATTGTGTCAATGGCTTTTGATGCCAGTTCTGTTTTATCGATGGCCGCGCGTATTCTCTCAGCCCGTTCACCTCTCGAAACGCCATACAACGAGGCAGCATAATCAAGGTAGTCAATCACCGTCATTTCTGGATAAAGCGGGTCGTTCTCCGGCAGATAGCCGATACCCTGCTGAATTTCCTCACGGTGAGTCGCAATATCCAGGCCATCTACTTTGATGGAACCACTGGTTGGTTCTAGATACCCTGTCAACATTTTCATGATGGTGGTCTTGCCCGCGCCATTGTGACCAAGCAGCCCGACAATCTCACCCTGACCAATCTCGAATGAGACCTGATCAACGGCTGTCAAGTCACCATACGTTCGGGTTAAAGCTTCAACATGGATCATCAAAAAACTCCCTTATTTTTCGTAAATTATTTTTTCGCAGCATTTAAAAAAATCTATGGACTATGCGTGCATTAAAAAAGTTCATCAAGGCCCTCCTGCTAAAATTATCTTGTTAAGTAATAGCTACCGAAGATTAGAAAGCCTAAGAATTTTTAAACAGAATATAACAACACTCAAGTAATTCCTATAGGTGCCGAATACTCAGAAAACAGTATCAAATTGTAATGTTGGTATTCTGGAAAATGCAAGAATAGCTCATTATTAAATGGATTATTAGCATAGTGAAATATTCACGCTTTATGAAACACCAAAATGGAGACTGGGCATATGACTTTAAAAAATACGATCAAAGAGTTTCAAGCTTATTTGGGTGACAATGAGTCACTAATTGATAAAGATTATAAAAATATCGCCGGGAAAATTTTACTACTTTGGGGATATCCAGAGTTTTATGAATTAATGGAACAGTTACTCGTCGTCGAAAAGGATCGAGAAAGAGCTGGCTTTTCTTTAGACGTCATAATGGAATTCAATGAATTACTAGAGATACACGAGCACAAATTCCCGAAAATCAAACCAACATCTTTAAACTTATCAAAAGTGCATTAGTTCCGATCTAATCCAGCCAGAATGTACCCCGCTGTCGCTGCATATGCCAGTCAGATAGAATACTTTTGCGGCACATCCCGTAGCGAAATGATGGTGGCAGGCCAGGAAATTGAAAACGCAAGTCAAAAAACCAGATGCATACCCCCTTTTCGTCATTGTCGATTCTATCCAGTAGCGGAAACACGGAAAACTGCCGAAAGTTTGCAAAAACAGGATGATTCCACGCTTCACGTACCAGGTCCGACTCAATTGATTCATCGCCAAACTGCGCCAAATGTTGCCAATCGACCCGATTAAACGGTTGATAGGCCGCGACCATCTTCTTTAACAATCCTGGATCTGTATCCTGCAACGATTTATACTGGCCTCGCCATAAGGTTACCAGCGCAACTTGGTACGCCTCGTCCTTTTTGATAATAATCTTCCAATGAAAAGGCGATAAAGGTTGTGGCAACACGTAGACTTCACCTCGGTTCAGCACCTGAGTATCGACATATTCCTGACCAATATTCATGGCGCGGTCATGCAACATCCACAAAAACACAACATAACCGACTAGGCCAACTAGAGAAAAAATAGCAGCAACTCTTTTCCTGGGGAAAATCCACGAAGCAAACAAGCCTGTAATGATAATCACACTAAACCATGGATCGATGACAAAAACAAGCGGCAGATAAAAACGTTGCGTCGAGAATGGCGCAAACAACATCAGTCCATAAGCAGTAATCAGGTCACCAAAGATATGAATAGCAATACCTAAACAAACCGGCAAATAGAACATTTTCCAGTGGTATTCCCCCCGCGAAAAACAAGAAAACAAATATGCCAGTAACCATGCCCACACAGGCAACAACAATAGAGAATGCGTGGGTCCCTGATGCCAGTTAAGATAGGTCAGCGTATCGATTAATCGCAGCGCGAAATCAAGATCCGGGAAAGCAGCGGCTGCAAATCCCGCTGCGACGCGAGTACGCAGTGGCAATCCAACCTGTAACCGCGGCAATGGCGCAGTCGCGCGTACCAGCAAGGCGCCGCTTAACGCGTGGGTAAATGGATCCATTGATTCATTTAATGATCCGAATTTTCGGGCAGGGATTCAAGCTGTCGTGAGTATTGTTGAGCATCATCACGTTTACGGCCATAAACAGCATGATCCAGGACTTTAGCAAGAAACAACTTGTGTTCAAGAAATTGGCGAGTTCGCCGCGAATTTTCCGATTCGTCCCGCATCCAGAATATGAAAGTCACCAGATAAATCGTCGTAAGCGCTGTTTCTTCTAATGCGCGCCGCGCAAATGTTGCATCACGATACGCAGCTTCTCTTACCCATTGAACGGTACGACTAATCCTCATCAACCCAGGAATCTGAATGTGTATATGTCCGAGTTCTAACTTTGCACCAATCATCTGCCGGGTAACCTGTCGATGAGCAGCCAATGCTTCAAGCCAGGCCATAATGAGGCGATGAATACGCTGGTGTGAGGAAAGGTCCTGAAAGCCTTCAGCTTGAGATTCTTTAAGCATATAGCTATCCGCTCGATCAAACCAGGCATCAACTAGTTCCTCCTTTTCCGAGAAATAAGGGCGTATTTCCTCCAGCGAAATATTTAACTCCGCTGCAACATCAAAAAGACGTACCGCTTCCCATGATGTGCGTTCACCTAATACGATAGCCGTATCAACGATCGCATCCCGGATATCTTGGTTGCCTGTATTCATCCTGACGCTCCTTTTAGAACAATCATTCTATAGTCCTAAAGCCACCAAAGGGCAATATGGTTTGGTTCAATTATAAAATCTTAAGTTGCTACTCAGCTACAGAACTATTACCGCACAATCACCTTAAGTTTTAATAACACCATCTTCCAATTCCACAACGCGATCGGCAATATCCAGAATGCGGTAGTCATGTGTCACTAGCAATATTGTCGTACCCGATTCCCTAGCTAATTGTTTAAGGATACTGACCGCCTCCTGACCACTTTGTTTATCCAGTGAG
>JAJFJI010000082.1 GCA_021774205.1 Nitrosomonas sp. | reverse complement strand
CGAAACCATTCCACCAGCTGACTTGATTATTCTGCCCGGATCAAAAAGCGTATGTGCAGATCTCGAGTTGATTCGTTTACATGGCTGGGAAATTGCCATCAAAAAACATTTACGCTATGGCGGGAAAATCATCGGCATTTGTGGCGGATTCCAAATGCTGGGTCAATGGATTCATGACCCTGATGGATTGGAAGGCGAAGCAGGCAGCTGCGCAGGAATGGGGTTATTTGATATGTCCACCACACTGGCACCGGATAAGCAGCTAAGTAATGTACAAGGGTCGCTGGCATCGAATGGCGCAACCGTCACAGGTTATGAAATTCACATGGGCGTCACTACTTATCACTCGACTTATGAATCCGCCGTATGCTTTCCCCAAGGATCGGATGGCGCTATGAGTAAGGATGGGTTAATCCTTGGCACTTATCTACATGGTCTATTTGGATCACCGACGGCTTGTACGGCGCTTTTGTCCTGGGCTGGATTATGTGACGCACAACCCTTTGATTATCAATCCTTACATGAGGAAGCCATAAATCGCCTGGCTGATACGGTTGAACAACATATGAATACTGAGCAACTCTATGAGCTTCTTAACCTGGAAATCGCACGGTCATGACAAATAGACAAACGTTAATCTTAGGTGGTGTACGTTCAGGAAAAAGCCGGTTGGCTGAACGTATGGCACTCGAAAGCCAGCTTCCCGTTACTTATATTGCCACGGCTACCGCGCAAGATGAAGAAATGCACCAACGCATCACGGCACATCAAGCACGACGCCCAGAGGAATGGCATGTTATCGAAGCGCCAATTAAACTTGCTTCAGCACTTTCAAATCAGGCGATCACTGGGCACTGTATTCTGATTGACTGCTTGACACTATGGCTAACAAATCTTCTCTTGGCGGATGATTCATCAATATTTGAGCGCGAACTTGACGCCTTTATTACGTTGCTACCGACGCTATCCAATCGCATCATTATGGTCAGTAATGAAACCAATATGGGTATCATACCAATGGGCACACTAAGCCGCCGTTATTGTGATGAAGCTGGCCAATTACACCAGGAATTGTCGCAACAATGTGATCAGGTGATTTTGACAATCGCTGGTTTACCAAACGTCCTAAAAGGAAACAAGCCATGAAAGAAACAACGTCTGCAAGCAAAAAATGGCTGTTTCAGCCCGCGGCTGCCCTTGATATCTATGCTCAGCAAACGGCTCAAACACGCCAATCAGCGTTAACTAAACCATCTGGCGCATTGGGTCGCCTTGAAGATATTGCGATTCGTCTTGCTGCCATGCAGGGTAACGCACAACCCAGTGTCGATCATGTTCACATCGCTATTTTTGCGGGCGATCATGGTGTCGCAGCTGAAAATGTATCCGCCTTTCCACAAAGGGTAACCAGCGAAATGATCAAGAACTTTGCTCAAGGAGGCGCCGCTATCAGTGTCTTGGCACGCTCAATTAATGCAACACTTGATCTTATCAATTTGGGGACAGCACATGATACCGGTTTGCTTGACAACGTAAGGAACTATGTACTCGGGCCGGGAACCGCTAATTTTATTCATGAACCTGCGATGACTGAAGAGCAACTGGACCAGGCATTACAGGCCGGACAGGAAGCTGTCAATCGTGCTCGACAATCCAATGCGCAAATATTTATAGGAGGTGAAATGGGAATTGCAAACAGCACCGCCGCATCCGCACTTGCCTGTATCTTGCTCGATACCCCGCCCGCACAACTCACCGGACCTGGAACCGGACTTGATGCCGACGGTATTGCGCATAAATTACATGTCATACAGCGCGCCCTTGAACTACACAATCCTGCTGTTACATGCCCTATGGAAGCATTGCGCCGCGTGGGCGGTTTCGAGATCGCCGCACTGACTGGTGCATATATTCGCTGCGCTCAGCTAGGCCTACCCGTTATCATCGATGGTTTTATTTCTTCTGTTGCAGCGCTTACCGCAGTAAAGCTACTACCTGATACTACACATTGGCTATTGTTTGCCCATCGCTCCACGGAACCCGGTCACCACCATGTGCTTAACGCACTTGGCGCCAGCCCATGGCTTGATCTGGAGCTTCGCCTGGGAGAAGGGAGTGGCGCCGCCGTCCTGATACCTATATTGCGCCTCGCCTGCGTATTACATAACGATATGGCAACCTTCACAGAAGCACAAATTTCAGAAAAAATTTAACGCGCAGTGAAAATAATTTCCAATATTGATTTACTGCGACATGGCGAAACAAAAAGTGGGCCTGGTTTCTTTGGCAGTACCGATATCCCATTAACGGAATATGGCTGCACACAAATGTGGGCTGCTACTGAAAGCAACGATTGCAGATGGAATCATATTATTACTTCTCCCTTAATTCGTTGCAAAAAATTTGCCCTCGCGCTGCAACAACGCTACGCAATTCCAGTGAAGCAGGATGAACGGATCAAAGAAATACATTTTGGCGACTGGGAGGGTTGTTTTCCAGCTGAACTTGCGCAAATAGACGCTGAATCATTAACGCGTTTTTGGAACAACCCGATAAAATTTCCGCCGCCAAATGCGGAATGTTTAGTGGATTTTGAAAAACGGGTATTATCCGCATGGCATGACATTACAGCCCAATATGCAGATCAAAATATCCTGCTTGTTACCCATGGCGGGGTCATACGAATCATACTCTGCCATATCCTGCAGCATCCTGTTGAACGTCTGCTTGAAATTGAAGTGTGCCATGCTGCGATGCGACGTATTCAAGTTGAGCACAGCCAGAATCATTGTACTTTTCGGCTAACCACCGACACACCGAAATGATTCAACCATTTCTTGTTGCACTGCAATTCCTGACACGATTACCCGTACGACTTGGCGCCCAACCCAGCGAAAAAGATATCGGCCGCTCCCTTCTCTACTATCCGCTGGTTGGCTTAGTTATCGGCGCATTGTTAGCCACACTTGGCTGGTTACTGAATAGTGCACCCGCACTCATCGCTGCTGCACTGCTGGTCACTGCTTGGGTCATATTAACGGGCGGATTACACCTTGATGGTCTCGCGGATAGTGCTGACGCCTGGATTGGTGGCATGGGTGACCCGGAGAAAACACTGGCCATTATGAAAGATCCCAGCTGTGGGCCAGCAGGCGTCGTTGCAATTGTATTGCTCATACTGCTCAAGTTTACCGCACTTCACTCGTTGCTCATGACTGGCGAATGGACTGCATTATTCCTTGCTGCGATTATTGGTAGAACCCTACTGCCCGTTCTTTTGCTAACCACACCCTATGTTCGTTGTAACGGATTAGGTTTTATACTTTCAGCATACCAACCGAAACGCATGAGCATCATTGGTGTTACCGTAACCACTGCACTCATTCTTTCGATAACCAGGCTCTATGGTTTATGGCTACTTTTATCCGCCATCACACTATTTTTGATACTCCGACACATGATGTTACGTCGAATTGGTGGAACAACCGGCGATACCGCCGGCGCATTAGTTGAAATAACAGAAACAACGGTCCTGCTGATGGCTGTTCTGATAAAAATGTAAAGTCACCACCTGCTAAAAACCGGTTTAATCGGCCACTCGATCAACCTGCGATAGCGTAGGTTTTGCCTATCATCATCACCAGTGCGGTTCAACAAGGCCTATTTCCAACGCTTCCAAGCGTGCAAACCCAAGCCATTTTGGGACAAATATCCTAATTCTTGACAAAGAAAATTAGGTTAAATGACTCAGTTAAAAGAGGATTAATCTCCCTTATCTTAACGTTGCTTTGATTTTAGAATGGTATGAAATCAACAGTACAATTTTTTAAACGTTAAACGGAGGTTTGCTCATCATGAAAAATTCATTACGAATGATAGGAATTTCTATAATTTTGTGGTTTGGATTGGGTATTGGGCAGGCAAGTGCAGTGACTGCACCCGCTACAGGGACAAATTCGAACCCATCTTCACTTTCTATTGCAACTCAATCATCGCCCATCGATACCGCTTCAATACAGGCACTCGGTCCAATTAGTAAAATTGCCAATCATGCTTCTGATGCAAAGAATA
>JAJFJI010000081.1 GCA_021774205.1 Nitrosomonas sp. | reverse complement strand
AATCCTTTGTTAGGATGTGCAAAACGGTGAAGAATGTAAGCCATCGCCAGCATGCCAATAATAAACGCCATTCTGCCTAATGTATAACTGTGTAAAGAATCTACATGATCGGCAAACATACCAATAAAAAACATGACCGGAATAGCCACGAAGCGAATCCATTTCAACTGCCGGTGTATCAGTTGAATGCTATGCTCATGCCAACTAAACATGGATTGAACAACCCCCTGAGGCATGAATAATAAATAAACAACCTGCATGATCAGTAAAGGGGCCGCTGCAGTTAGCAAACCATCAGCAACGGTATGGCTAAAAACCGCTACTTGCGTATTCATGAGCAGTATCCATCCAATCAAAGCCATTATCATTGGAAGCGGCAGCGCCAACAAAAAAACATAGCCCAGGCCATAATAGGTAAACACAAAGCGGTCCGCATAAATTTTGCTGGATTTTTCCAGCAGATTGTCCAGATTATTTCTAATTCGCCGCCTAAAAAGAATCAACAGCCCAATGATTAAAATGCCTAGTAGTGTTGGTGCTGGCCTGGAATCGCTGCTCTGTCTCAAATCAAATGCGGCCTGCTGCCAATGTGAAATCTGGCTTATCCAGAGAATAGATTGGTAAATTCCCGGCAAATAATGCTTATTGATAACAGGTGCACTGGGTACCCATAACAAGCGTTCATTCAGATAGTTATTAAATTTTTCTCCAAGTGAAATTAATCGCTGTAGTGAAAAGTCGACATCGGTAAGAATGGTTGAATATTCCGAGTAAGCGGTTGTAAGCTTCAAGACAAACATTTTTTGTTCATTCAGTAACTTGTCTAATTCGTTGCGGACTTGCAATATCTCTGACTCATGAATTCGATCAGAAACTTTAGTTGACAATCTGGCCCGTAACGCTTGATCCATATCCACCAAGGTTTTTTTTGTTTCTTCCAACTGCAATTGCTCCACGCCGGCCTGGGCAATTTCATGATGAATAATGTCAACCTGTTCCCGGTAGTTTTTTGCTAAGGGTAAATCGCGGCGCTGCTCTCGTAATAAATTACCCAGCGAAGGTCTAATACCGGCCAATTCGATTTTCTTCTCGGCACTCTGAAAGTCCTTCTCTATCTGTTGGATGCGTGTTTCTATTTCTTTTGTTAAGTCAAGATACAATTCTTCCTTGATGCCAATTTCCCGTAGCAACTGGTTGTAACGGATATTTTCCTGAGTAACTGTTTGTATAACGGGATGTTTTCCAGCTGCTTCTTTCTGCGCCTGCATTAACGCGATCTGCTCTTGGTCAATTTCTTGCTGTTCTTTTTGGGTTAGAAAGTCATCAATATGATCGATCTGGTTCGATAACTGTTTACGCTTCGTTTTCAAAAACTGTAGTTCGAGATTGTTTGATTCCAATCTGAATGGATGAATGATATTTTCAAGATCCAACCAGGTTAACGTTGCATTTAGCCTATTGTAAGAACTCGATAATTGCGTCTTGCGCGCATCACGCTCCTGTTTATTTTTTACCGTCTTAAGCGTTGCCAGGGCTTGCTCGGTTTTGACCAGCGCATCTCTTGTTTCAGCGATTTGTTTCCTAATTTCCTGTGGCTTTTGTAGCTGTTGGGAAATCAACGCTTCTAATTGATTAATTGAAGATTTCAGTGCACTATGATAGGTTTTTTCAATGACCAGGCGTTGATTTAGCTCGTCACTGGAGAAAGGTGATAATTCTTCATGGGCTTGATTCTTTATCTGTTCATCTGCTTCCTGAATACTTTTTTCCAGTTGTTTAATTTTGGCCGGCAGTTCCTGTAACTGATTTTGGATTACCTGGGTTTGTTGTTCAATGGCAGACAATTCTTCAAGATTGTTTTCAGCGGCTTGATAAGCACTTAAGATTCTTTGCTTTTCAACTTCTGACAAATTGACTTGATGGGTTATTGCATCAATTTTTTTACCGATTGAAGTGAGTTCGTTGTTTGCTTGGTGAACTGGTTTGACGGTTGGTATGGCTACCTGGGCAAACAAACCATCGGCTGCAAAAAAGAGCGATAATAATAAAAACATTGTCCAGCCAGTAGTCACATTCATTTTGGATTTGTTGCAGAAGTAAAGTTGGTAGAATAAACCAATTGGTGTGAATAGTCTTACCGGAAGAATACCAAGACAATTCTGGTTGGCATTTAAGAAATATATCCTCTTGCGCCCATTGTGGTCTACAGATGTGAAGTGTCAAAAATTTTTTCTGGAAACTGTTTTTCTAATTGCAACGGTTTAAGATATTAAGCGCTTGGCAGCGATTTTTAAACCGTAAGGTCAAGCATTTTTGTGTTAGTTTTATCCTTTATGGAATTCTGAAACGCTAAACTTTAGTATCCACTGATAATGATTAATGACTTTTCCTTAATTGCCTGTCATGAATGCGATTTGCTCTATAAAATCGATCGCAGCCCAAGGCAGGGCGTCGCTAAATGTCAAAGATGCGGCGCGGTCTTGGTGAAGCATGAACGACATAAATTAGAGCTTACCATTGCGTTGACCATCACTGGCACGGTGCTTTTTGTCGTTGCTAATGCCTTTCCTATACTTAGCATGAGATTTGAAGGGCAGGTCACGGAAATGTTACTCTTCACCGCCGTCAAGCGTTTGTATGATCAAGGAATGTGGTCCTTGGCAATTTTGGTATTCCTGACCAGCATTGGGCTACCATTTGCCCGGTTGATGGCGTTGCTGTATGTATTTATACCCATTAAGTTTAATCGGACGCCTTGGAAGATGGCGGTCGTTTTTAGACTTATTTATTCGCTTCATCCCTGGAGCATGATAGAGGTGCTTATGTTGGGTATCTTGGTATCGATCGTAAAATTGACCGCATTAGCGACCATCATGCCAGGTATTGCCTTGTGGTCTTTTGCGGTATTGATTTTCGTTCTTGCCGCTACCGCCACCAGTTTGGATCCTGACTTGGTCTGGGAACGATTCGAGATTGGCACTCCGTCTAGTTTGTATTGATGGAGCACTGAAATATGAAAAAGCATACCATTACAGCAGCTCAACTAGATCTGCTGAATTGCCATAGTTGCGGACTGCTGTCGAAAGCAGCAGGACGAATTCATAATGCTTTGATGTGTCCGCGTTGCGGGACGGCACTCCATCGGCGCAAACCACGAAGTATTTCTTATACCTGGGCATTTTTGATTGCTGCCTACATCTTGTATATTCCCGCAAATCTTCTGCCGATCATGACAACCACTAGCTTAGGGCATGTCCAGCCGGATACGATTATCAGTGGGGTCATTTACCTTTTGGTATCCGGCTCATGGCCATTGGCGCTAATCATTTTCATTGCGAGCGTGTTCGTGCCCGTACTAAAACTCATTATCTTGACGTATTTGGTGCTATCAGTACAGTTTAAATCTCAATGGCGGCCTGCCGACCGAGCACGGCTTTACCGTATTACCGAAGTTGTGGGACGTTGGTCAATGGTCGACATTTACGTGGTGGCATTGATGGTGGCGCTGGTCAATATTCAAGGAATAGCGGATATCGACGCCGGACCCGGCGCAATTGCCTTTGGCGCGGTGGTTGTGTTGACAATGATTGCCGCCATGGTGTTCGATCCACGGCTAATATGGGACAGTTTAGAGCAAACTTATGAATGAAAAGGACTTAGGAGATATCAAACCAGACGATTTACCGGAAGCAACGCTTGAAGAAAAATCGGAATGGATTTCTATCGTCTGGCTAATTCCTCTAATCGCTATATTAATCGGTGCCTGGTTAGGCTATAAAGCATGGTCTGAGATGGGGTCGACGATTGAAATTTCTTTTAAATCAGCGCGGGGACTAGAAGCCGGCAAGACCAAGATTAAATATAAAAATGTCGAAATAGGAACCGTAGAAAAAATCGAATTAAGT
>JAJFJI010000009.1 GCA_021774205.1 Nitrosomonas sp. | reverse complement strand
CAAACTTTCTCAATTACAAGAAAGCAAGAATTTTAACAAATTGAAATCCGTTCTGTTGGCGCGCCCGGCAGGATTCGAACCCACGACCCCTTGGTTCGTAGCCAAGTACTCTATCCAACTGAGCTACGGGCGCGTTAATAGATTAACTTGCTAAATCACCTTACCTGACATGCATTGTCCCAGATAACGGATGCGATTATATCAGACTAAAACAAAGAATGTGGCTGAGAGAGTGGCAATTTTGCAACAAATTAAATCAACCACTACTTTTATGATGCGTTCACTGACAAGATGTAGTAAGGAGACTGAATTATATCAAATAGCAACCCAGTACAACCCAGCAGCTATCAGTGGACTATACTGCAGAAAAGGACTGGTATTTGCGTTATTTTACCACTCAACTTAAAACCGCTAATGGATGCAGTCTAGCGCGCCGCCTTTTTTTCTGGCAAGGCGCGTAAAGCGGGTTACTACAACGAATTGCAATGCTAACAATGAGAAAATGCAGCGCACCATAGCGTTTACACCTAGAAGGAAAATGATATTACTAAGTAATATGCACCTAAAATTTATATGATTAGTTCTCATTCTTAGCGGTCAACTGTGGTTTTTATTTTCAGTCTTCTTCAGGTTCTGGATCCTCTCTCAGCGCCGGTTTGTTTTTGATTTGGGATGAAGTTTTTTCCTGACTATTAGCAACATCAGAAATTTTTGGCGTTGTGCATATTACATCAGCATTTTGCGCACGATGCCGTAACGCATGATCCATTAATACCAATGCCAGCATTGCTTCGGCGATTGGCGTCGCCCGTATTCCAACACAAGGATCATGCCTACCATGCGTTTCGACAATAACTGGTGTTCCATTTTTATCAATTGAACTTCGGCCTAAACGAATACTTGATGTTGGTTTTATTGCAACATTAACGATAATTGACTGGCCAGTTGAAATGCCGCCCAATATACCGCCAGCATTGTTACTAAGAAAACCTTCCGGGGTCATTTCATCCGAATGCTCGGTTCCTTTCTGCATGACACTGGCAAATCCCGCGCCTATTTCCACACCTTTTACCGCGTTGATATTCATCATTGCATAGGCGATTTCTGCATCTATCCTGTCATAAACCGGTTCCCCCCATCCAACGGGAACACTCTCAGCCACCACACAAATTTTTGCACCGACTGAATCACCCGATTTGCGTAATTTATCCATGAATGCCTCGAGCTGAGGAACAACATCGGCATTCGCAGCAAAAAATGGATTCTGATTCACTTCGTCCCATTGTTTAAAAGGAATTTCAACAGGTCCCAGTTGTGCCATATAACCACGTATCTCTATACCGTATTTTTGGCGTAACCATTTTTTTGCAATCGCAGCGCCCGCTACCCGGACTGCAGTTTCACGGGCTGACGAGCGACCACCGCCACGATAATCACGAATACCGTATTTTTGCCAATAGACATAATCCGCGTGTCCTGGTCTAAAAACGTCCATGATCTTACTGTAATCCTTACTGCGCTGATCTTCATTGCGAATCAATAAAGCGATCGGCGTGCCGGTTGTCTTTCCCTCGAAAACACCAGATAAAATTTCAACCGTATCAGATTCACGCCGCTGGGTCACATGACGAGAGGTACCTGGTTTTCGTCTATCCAGCTCATGTTGGATATCTTCGACCATTAGCTCTAATCCTGGTGGGCAACCATCAACGACACAGCCAATAGCCGGACCATGTGATTCTCCAAAAGAAGTAACACAAAAAAGTTTGCCAAGCGTATTACCAGACATTTCTTATACTCATTACGAAATCCAGCGAGTCTAACATATGGATGAATAGTTTCTGTATTTGCTTTTGAATTGAGGAAAATCAATGATGAAACTCTTGCTTCAGGTAAAATGCTGTCAGCTGTACAGGACAACAGATTCATATTCTATTCTTAGCAAAAAAAGAATTTATGTGATTATATACTTACCATTGCCCTGTCATTAAAAAAAATGGTCAACAACTGGGAGCCTGCATGAACACCACACGAGTCAAAGAATATCTTACCAATCTGCAAGAAAGCATCGTCAAAGGATTAGAGCAGGCAGATGGAAAATCTTTCCGGCGTGACAAATGGGATCGTCCTGAAGGGGGCGGTGGCGCTAGCTGCGTAATAGAAGAAGGCAATGTTTTTGAGCGTGGCGGTGTTAATTTTTCTCATGTTTATGGGGGCGGTTTACCCGCCTCCGCTACCGCTGCTCGTCCCGAATTATCTGGCCGCTCCTTTGAAGCAATGGGTGTATCACTCGTATTGCATCCACGCAATCCCTATGCGCCTACTGTCCATATGAATGTACGTTTTTTTGAAGCGCGAAAAGAAGGTGCAGATCCGGTTTGGTGGTTTGGCGGGGGAATGGATTTAACACCCTATTATGGGCACGAAGAAGATGCTATCCACTTTCACCAGACTTGCAAAGATGCGCTTCAGCCATTTGGTGATGACTGTTATCCACGACTCAAGAAATGGTGCGACGAATATTTTTATCTTAAGCACCGCCAAGAGCCGCGAGGAATTGGTGGCATTTTCTTTGATGACCTGAATCAGCCTGATTTTGAAACCTGCTTCAACCTGACTAAAAATGTAGGCGATCATTTTCTAAAAGCTTATTTACCTATACTGGAGCGACGTATCAATGCGCCGTTTGGTGAACGAGAACGAGATTTTCAAGCCTACCGGCGTGGCCGTTATGTGGAATTTAATCTGGTTTGGGATCGTGGCACATTGTTTGGCCTGCAAACAGGTGGCCGCACTGAGTCAATCCTGATGTCATTGCCACCAGTTGTAAAGTGGCGTTACGACTGGAAGCCGCAGGCTGGTAGCGCAGAAGATAAACTTTATACCGATTTTATCACTGGAAAGGACTGGGTATAACAGAACGAATACCATCCAAATGATTAGCAATCGCTACAAATTGCGCCACCGATAAATTCTCTGCGCGCAGACCTGGATCAATATTTATTGCTGTGAAATCTACTGGGCTTAGGATGCCACTCAGTGAATTACGCAGTGTTTTGCGACGTTGCGAAAATGCACTGGAAACAACATGAGCAAAGGATTCTTCATTTTTCGCGATATGAGTTGGCTGCCTGAGTGGAAACATGCGAACAATGGCTGACTCAACTTTAGGAGCCGGCTGGAAAGATGCGGGTGGAACAACGAAAATCTGCTCCATTTCAAAACGGTATTGCAGCATCACTGAAAGCCGCCCGTAATCATGCGAAGAAGGCAAAGCAACCATACGATCAACAACTTCTTTTTGCAGCATAAAGTGCATGTCACGAATATTGGCTGCGAATTTACTGAGATGAAACAAGATTGGCGTGGAAATATTGTAGGGCAAATTTCCAATCACCCGTAGATCGGGACCAAGCGCAAAAAAGTCAAATTTCAACGCATCGGCTGAATAAATGGTTAATTTATCTTTTGGGTATTCCCGATCCAGTCGTTCGACTATATCACGATCTAATTCCACGACATACAAATGATCCAGCAATTGTAGTAACGGCCGGGTCAGTGCGCCCAGTCCTGGCCCAATTTCTACTAGCCGATCATTTTTTTGCGGATTAATAGCATAAACAATATTCGCTACAACCTGAGAATCAACTAGGAAATTCTGGCCAAAACGTTTACGAGGAATATGGCGCATAACTAATATATTGATACAATGTTACTATTCTCAAAAAATGTAGTATTAACGCACAATCGGGAAATTCAAGAAATAACTGGACAAGCTATTCTTTTGCCAGCCAAAGTAATTGCCATATCAATAGCCGCCAATAGACTGCTCGAATCAGCATGTCCGGTGGCGGCTAAATCCAGTGCGGTTCCATGATCGACTGAAGTACGAATAATTGGCAATCCAAGCGTCACATTAACCCCTGCGCCGAAACTGGCATGCTTCAGAACAGGTAATCCCTGGTCATGGTACATCGCTAAAATACAATCATAATTTTTTAGTTGCGCGGGAACAAACAGGGTATCAGCTGGGATTGGGCCAAGCAAATTGAGGCCTTCATGACGCAGCTTATTTAATACGGGAATAATAGTATCGATTTCTTCCGTTCCAAGATGACCCGATTCTCCAGCATGAGGATTAAGTCCGGCCACGGCAATACAGGGATTATCAATGGCAAAGTCGTTGGCCAGATGATAATGAATAATACGTAACTTGCACTCCAGGTTTGTACCGGTAATGGCTGCAGCAACATCTTTAAGCGGCAAATGCGTTGTTGCCAGTGTAATTCGCATATTACCGCCAACCAGCATCATAACGGTTTGGCTGCCCGTCAATTGCGACAGATATTCAGTATGCCCTGAAAAAGCAAAGCCTGCATCATTGATAACGCCCTTATGTACCGGCGCGGTAATCATTGCATCAAATTTTCCATCAAGACATCCATTAACCGCTTGTTTTAGCGTCTCCAGGACATAACTGGCGTTGGTTGGGTCAAGTTTGCCAGGAGATGCTGGCGTATTTAATGGGGTATGCAACACATGCAAACCACCGGCCTGATGCTGCGTAATGTTAGATGTTGAGCCATCAAGTAAAGTTATAGGAAATTTTAATAGCCCAGCACGTTCAAGTATCAAATCACGGTCAGCGATGACGATTAATTTGCAAGGCAATGCCTGCTGCGCTACTTGAACGCATAAATCTGGACCAATCCCAGCGGGGTCACCAGCGGTAAGGACAAGCGTTGGCAAAGAATTAGGCGTTTTCATGACTTACAAACTTGAACTATCAAATCAACCATCTTCTACCCGATTCTCAACATAGGCTTGGTCACGCAGCTGTTGCAACCATTCTTCGAGAACAACATCCGCTTTACGTGCATGAATTGCTTCGCGTGCATCTTGCCGTTGCTGCTCATCACTGACATCCTCTGAGCGGCGTTCGATCACCTGTATCAGGTGCCAGCCAAACTGTGTTTGAATCGGCTCACTGATCTGCCCGGGGAGCAGTGCGTTCATGGCTTCTTCAAAAGCAGGTACCGTGACACCAGGAGAAATCCAACCCAGATCGCCGCCAGATGAAGCGCTGTTATCCTCTGAGTGAAGTTTGGCTAATTCTTCAAAATTGGCGCCGCTATCAATCTGTTCTTTTAGCTGACGTATTGATTGCAGCGCATCACTTTCCGAGGTTAATTCATTTACTTTGATTAATATGTGGCGCGCATGCGTTTGATCTATGATCACGACGGCCTTTTCCTGAGCACGCAGATCAAGTAACTTGAGTATATGAAATCCAACCGGGCTCTGGATAATTGGCGTTAACTCCCCTGGCTGCATCGCAGTTAATAAGTCGGCAAATCTTGGCCCCATCTGGGCAACTGGCCGCCAATCCATCACCCCCCCACGCATCGCGTCATCTGAATCGGAATATTCTGCGGCTATTTGGGCAAACTCGGTGCCTTCTTCTAATTTAGCCAATACTAATTCTGCGCGTTGTCTTCTTTCTTCCATCTGCAATTCGTCAATATGTTCTGGTACCCGCACCAGAATATGCGCAATAAGATATTCCTCATTTCCAATCGCAGATGTTTGTTGAGTCCGCAAGAAATTGTCGATTTCTCCATCAGTTACATTTACGCGGCTATTAACTTCACGTTCTCTTAGCCGTACCATAATGACCTCATCACGTACATCATTGCGAAATTTATTGAAATTCACGCCATCCTCTTCAAGAGCAGCATAAAACGCTTGCAGCGACAAATTATTTTCATCAGCTATACGTTGTATCGTCTCGTCAAGTTCACTATCATTGACCGTTAACCCTATTTCATCTGCCCGTTGCAATTGAATACGCTTGACGATAAGGCTTTCCATAACCTGGCTTTTTATTGCCTGGATGTCAGGTAGCTGGATACCCTGTTGTTGTAGTTGACTGGTCGCCACATCAACTGCACGGTCCAGCTCTCGACGTGTAATAACCTCTTCATTGACAACTGCAATAATATAGTCAACAGACGTAATGCTGCTAACGAATTGAGCGGATTCCGCTTCTTGCGCCGGTTCCTGTTCGAGTTCCAATTCTTGCGGCGATTCCTGTTCGAGTTCCAATTCTTGCGCCAACTCCTGTATGGACTCCAGTTCTTGTGTTGGTTCCTGTATAAATCCCAGTTCTTGTGCTCGTTCCTGTATAGACTCTAGTTCTTGCGCGACACTCAATTTTGCAGCTAGGATGTACAATAACAAAATAACACCAAGAAAATTTTTTTTGTTCATATAAACAAATTCATACATTGAAATTCAGATTGAAAATAGTATGTTAAGCGTTAAATGCTTCTTGTATTAAAAGTCGCCACTTAGGACACAAATTTTCTCGAAAAGTATGGAAAAAGAAAAGGGTGACAAATAGCCCTTTTTATCAATTGCCGCTTTCAGCCTTAATATGCTCTGGAATAACCAGGAATGCTGTCCTGGAGTACACGAAGTGGATTGATACCAATATTCATCAGGCTATTTAATTCAAGTTGCACAAAAAGGGCCGTGGATGTTCTTTGCGTAGAAGTGGTGAAACGTTGCAGCACGAAACTGAATGCCCAGCAGCAGGATCTGTATTCAAACCCGGCCAATCCTGCCAGCATCTTATCATCTCTTAATGAGTAACTGATGCGCGATACGCCATTCCAACTCCCTGCAAAAGGCCATTGAATTGAGGTGTCAACCTGCTCGAACACATCCCGAGAAAAACGATAGCCGATATTGAATACTTTGCCAAGCTCTGGTCGATAACTTATTCCGGTACGAATTTTTTCATTACGAAATTGGTTAACATCATACTGCACATCTGTATCGGTACTAATTGTTGAAGTAATACGACCGGAAATTGCGGCGACAAAATTGGTATTTTGGTTGGTTCCCTGTGGTGAACGCAGTGTAACCCTACGATCCCTGAAAAGAAATTGCTGCCCAACCGCGATACGCAAACGTTCAATACCAGTTCCTGGCTCAACTAATCGCGAAGTCAATGCCAGCGTAACCTGGTTTGCATCATTAATACGGTCGTTTCCACTGAAGCGATTTTCAGTAAGCATCTGCGCAAATCCAAAATCATTTTCAGCAGAATCAAAAATGGGTAGCAGACTTTGATCTTTATATGGGATATAAACATAGAAAGCGCGTGGTTCCAGCGTCTGAATAAATCGTTCGCCACGTAATGTCATATTGCGATCAAACACAACACCACTATCCAGGCTAACAATCGGTAGTATTCGGTCTGCATCT
>JAJFJI010000080.1 GCA_021774205.1 Nitrosomonas sp. | reverse complement strand
CAACCATGTCGATCTAAGCGAAGCAACGCTTGCTATTTCTGATGCAGTCGACCTGGTCGGTGTCAAAGTTCTCCAGCATGGTAAGCGCGTTGCGTTCATGGCCTTGGAGACTGCACGCGCTTTTGGAGTCGAAGAGTCATGGCAACGCGAGTTGTTCCGTGCCGCATTAATCCATGACTGCGGCGTCTCCTCCTCGGAGATACACAAACGCCTAGTTTATGAACTGGACTGGGCCGGATCACGCGCACATTGTGAGCGTGGTTACCAATTGATGCGTGATTTTGAACCTTTTGCCAATCTGGCAGAGATAATCCTCCACCATCACACCCACTGGAATAGCCCAATTCGCCAAGCGGTCGAGCCCAGGACATTCCTTCTATCGAATCTGATCCATCTCGCTGATCGTGTCGACGCACTCATCGCCCAGCACCAAAAATCCGACCTGCTCCTCGCCCGTAAGTCCATCCTTTCTCGCATAGAGACCCTTGCAGGAAGTTTCTTCGACACAGCCCTGGTGGAGGCATTCCTGAAAACCTCTGCCAGCGAGGCGTTTTGGCTCACACTTGAGTCGCATCATCTCGAGCGACAGATCAATGAGACCGCTTTGCAGTTTACCGACACGCGCGAGCTAACAAGCTCAGAACTCATGCAATTGGCCCAAGTATTTGCTCGTATTGTAGACGATAAAAGCGCATTCACATCCGAGCACTCAATTGGCGTCTCCCGTCTGTCGCGCCTTCTTGGACAGCTCCGCGGATTGCCCGCCAAGGATTGCGAGCTACTGGAGATCGCCGGACTCCTTCATGACGTTGGTAAGCTCCGTGTTCCGGACGAGGTACTCGACAAACCCGGACCGCTCAACGAAGCCGAATTTGCTGTAATCGAGCGTCATACATTTGAGACGTGGCAAATCCTGAGGCGTGTCAGGGCCTTAGACCAAGTCGCCGAATGGGCCTCGTTCCACCATGAATCGATTGACGGCAAAGGATACCCTTTCCATCGACACGGCGCTGAGATTCCCATACAGGCACGGATCGTGGCAGTAGCGGACGTCTTTCAAGCGATGGCGCAGGATCGTCCGTATCGCCCAACAGTTGGACCAGACGGTGTCCGTGCAGTACTCGCACAAATGACTGAAGCCGGACGTCTTGACGCTACCATCATCGCCAGCGTTGAAACGAACTTCGCGGCTTGCTGGGAAGCCGCCACTGGCAAGAAATGCGCCCAGACAACCTGATTGGTTCTTATGGGAGCCAACGTTTCAGCCTCGCTTCTATTTTGACATTTGGTTTGAAAATTAAATTACGGCCATTTTGAGGCCATTTAGAAAGCGGGATGAAACCATTTGCGTCCGGCCTTCGGCTGAAGACCTCTTCGATCAAGTCGAACACGCCGAGACTATCATGGACGCACACTCGGTTAATTTGCACTTTTCTTGTGGATCCATCAATCAAGCTTGTCACTTTTTGAGCCAAGTATTTACAAAAGAAGCGCTTTAACGCAGATACTGTCAGCCCTCACTCAGTGCCCTGAAATTTTTGCGAAATTGGCATGTGGCGGCTCACCCTGGCTGAATGTAGCGTATCTTGCTACTGTTATTAATTAATCACGAGGATGATCGCATACTGGAATCGTCATTTCGTATCGGTGTGCATTACACGTGGTTTATTATCTTCCTCTTGTTAAGTGGTTCCCATTTCGCGGTATTCAGAGAGGCCCATCCGGCGTGGAGCGGGAGCACGGGACTGCTGACCGCATTGGCGACCACATCATTGTTTTTCATCAGCATTACCTTACATGAGTTAGGCCACAGCTTTGTGGCGATTGCTCGAGGTGTCCAGGTACGCTCGATTACATTATTTATTTTCGAGGGCGTAGCGCAAACCGAGAAGGAGGCCGAGGCTGCAACAAACGAATTTTACATTGCGATCGCCGGGCCCCTAGTAAGTTTCACACTTTCTGGTGTGATGCAAAAAGAAGCGCCTACGATAGCAGCCGACATGAGCATACTCTACTCGATAGAAGAACAAATGTTGCTGAGCGGTCAGCGTTCATGTCTGGTTACTGAAGGAGGCCGAATCGTTGGTTTGGTAACATAAATGATGTCGCAAAGTACCCCGCGTGCGCAATGGTTCAATACGCCGGTGCGCATGATCACGACACCTTTCAAACATCTTCACATAGTCAAACCTTCTAACGGCATACTTGAGGTATTGCAAATCATGCGCCAGCAAGGCGTTAACCAAGTACTCGTGGTGGATGAGGAGACAATTGTTGGCTGGATCGATCGTGAACATTTACTGAGAATCCTGCAATTACATGTTGCCACCGAACGATGATCTCGTGTTTATTATAAAATATATGATGCGGGAGAAAGATGTGACTAGGAGACTGTCCGAGAATATCGTTATATTAACTGAGCTTTAATACTCGCAATACGCGCTTCACGTACTTTAGTATTAATTTCATTTGGCAGATTAGTCGTATCTAAAGCGGTTTTACTTAGTTGAATAGCAATCTTGCCAGCATCGACACGCAATGCAGCGTCGAGAGCAATATTTAATCGATCAGATTGGGGATAAGGTCTCTCAGCATACCCGGGTCGGCCATGAAAATCACAGGAACAGGCCTGCAAAAACTCCTTGAAACGTACTGGCTTACGATAAGCGTCGACTGCCTGTAACATATTGGCGATAGTAGCAGGTTTTAGTTCTTCGGCCCGATGTACATCGCCATGAAACTGCGCAACCAATAACGCAAGACTGCGCTCGTCTTTGGGAACTCTGATACGCTCGCATAAATTTCTTACCAGATCTACGCTGCGTTGTTCGTGACCAATATGGCGCGGCCATTCATCGGGTGGCGTGGTACCTTTGCCAAGATCATGTGTCAGCGTGGCAAAGCGAACTAGTAAGGAAAAATTTTTTGATGCCGCATAATCGATTGCTATCATAATATGGACGCCGGTATCAATTTCTGGATGTGCGTGTGCAGGCTGGGGAACACCAAACAATACATCGACTTCTGGCACAATCCGGGTAAGAGCGCTGCATTCACGGAGCGCATAAAACATGCGAGAAGGATGTTGCTCCATTAATCCGCGCGCAATTTCCTGCCATACCCGTTCGGGCACCAATGCATCAATTTCACCATTATGAACCATTTCATTCATAAGCGAGAGCGTTTCCGGCGCGATCCGAAAACCAAAGCGCGCAGCAAATCGTGCAGTTCTAAGTATCCGTACCGGATCTTCTGAAAAAGCAGGGCTGATATGGCGCAGCATGCCTGCTTCCAGATCGGCGACACCATTAAATGGGTCAATAATGTTGCCATCCGGATCTTTTGCAATCGCGTTAATAGTTAGGTCGCGCCGGGCCAAGTCTTCCTGCAAAGTTACTTCTGGAGAAGTGAATACTTCAAATCCTTTATAACCACGTGAAATTTTGCGTTCAGTTCGTGCCAGCGCATATTGCTCATGCGTCTGAGGATGCAGAAAGACAGGAAAATCCTTGCCGACCGGGCGGTAACCAAATTGAACCATCTTTTCGGGCGTGGCACCGATGACCACATAATCATGGTCTTGTATCGGCATTCCCAACAATTCATCCCGGACTGAACCTCCAACCAGATAAGTTTTCACTTCGGAAACGGTTTCCTATTTAGGCGCCACAACACCGAGGCGTTGTTTTAATGTTGGTGAGTTGGGATCATGGTCCAGGACTTTGGCATAATACATTGAATTATTCAAAACTTTTTTCACATAATCGCGGGTTTCTCTAAAAGGGATCGTCTCCGCATAAACAGCGCCTTCCAATGTTTTTGTGTCACGCCAGCGCTTTGCCCGCCCAGGCCCGGCATTATAAGCGGCAGAAGCAAGTAATGATTGGTCATCAAATGAAGTTAACACATGCTTGAGATAGTATGTTCCTAATTTCAAGTTAGTGTTAATTTCAACGGCAAGACTGGCACGATAATTTTTCATGCCTAATTTATTTGCCACCCATTTGGCGGTGGCTGGCATGACTTGCATCAGGCCCATAGCACCGGCATGGGACTTTATGTTGACAATAAAGCGGCTTTCCTGACGGATTAGACCATATACCCATGCTTCATCAAGTGCATGTTGTTGTAAAATAGTGTTCAATTCCTGGCGATGAGGCGCAAGAAAACGTAAAGTGAAATCATGGTGCTGGATGGTTTTTTCAGCAGTATTAATGGCTCGGTCATAAATGCGGTTTTGTTGTGCAACCTTGGCAGCAGCCAATAATTGCGCATCATCAAATTCACGGATTGTCCAGTTCCATTCGCGCACTCCCTGGATACGCAAACCCAACCGAAATAATTCGAGCGCACGTTTGATACCCTGTACATGCTGCATTGCAGCAATCTCTTTTGCACTGACTTCATAAGATATACCTGGCACGCTGAGTATTGTACCCAGTTCTTCCTTGGCCAGTTGCCCGTAGAAATCATGTTCAATGCTTAAAGACGCCAGTATAGTGTTGGCTTCTGAAATTTTTGCATTTTCCTTGAGCGCACGCGCTTTCCAGTAAAGCCATGTATCCGTCTGTTGTGCTGGAGCGGACATACTTTCTATAGCCTGCAATACTAGCTCCCAATTTCCAGCACGTAAAGCCGCACGTGCTTTCCAGGCAAGCTGTGTATCTGTCAGTGAGAAAGAAGCATTTGTTTTGGATGCGTCGGAAAACCAATCTAATGCGCGTGAATCATGTCGGAGTGCTGCTCGATATGCCAGAATTCCATAGAAATAAGATTGATCCGCATCCGTCAACTGATCAGATATTTTCAACCAATTAACATATGCACGGTTAGTGTCGCTGCGGAGTAAGAGCTGCATGGCGTATAAGGCAATTTCACGATCAGCGCGGGTTTTAATCTTTTTCTGTTGCTCCAGGTAACGCAGCGGATTCCTGGCGGCAGCATTTAGTTTAGATATGTTAAGCGCCTGATTGCCAGGCAAATGTCGGTTAATATACTTTGCAACACCTGCGTGACCTGCTTCGAACGCCATTCTTATTCGCACCCAGATATCTTCTACCGAAACTAATCCACTGGCAATGAGCGCATTAAATATCGGCGTACAACTGTTCGGCATACTGTCACCGGTAAACCATAAAGGTCGCGCCTCAGCTAAAGCATCTTTATCGTTTGCAGTCAGGCGTTGTTGTAATGAGTAGCAATAAAGTGCATTACTGTTGTTAACCAACCATGGATATTCTTCCGAAAATAAATCCCATTGCTGATTCTTGCCCAACATATGTAACCACTCTCCCCGCAGTCTGTCTGCGATATAGCTATCTTGGTAAAGAGAGAGAAACGTGCGGATTATTATGGGTTCAGCATCATTGAGTCGCAAACGTAACTGATAATAGTCGACATAAGGCTCAAGCTCATAATTCTGTAGGCGTTTAGCATAAACCGCCAGTTGATCTGCTTTACCCGCTCGAAATGATTCACGTGCAGCAATGAAATCTTCTTCCTGGCCAGCTGTTAGGGTTCCAATATAAAACAACAGCATGCATCCAACCAGGTATGTTTTCATGGTCTACTAAGTTGATGATTATAAAACACGCAAAACTGCGTATGAATTTAATACAGAACGATATTAGCGTATTCGAATAGTATTGCAATTTTTGAGCAGGCAACCATCAAAAAAGGCCTGAATTACCACTATATTCATCTGTGATAATATACAGGCCGTTTTAAGATGGCAAGTGGTTAAGTTTGATCAAATCACGCCTTGGCCTTGCATGGCGTCAGCGACCTTGACGAAACCAGCGATGTTAGCACCATCGACATAATTGACGCTGCCGTCCGCTTTTTCGCCATATTGCAGACATGATTCATGAATCGCTTGCATGATTTCAAGCAGGCGCGCATCAACTTCGTCATGCGTCCAGGATAGGCGCATGGCGTGTTGGCTCATTTCAAGACCTGAAGTTGCCACACCGCCCGCGTTACTCGCTTTGCCGGGTGCGTATAATACTTTGTTTTGTCCAAAGCATTCGACCGCTTCCGCCGTGCAAGGCATGTTCGCGCCCTCCGCAACACAGATCACGCCATTCTTAACCAAGTCTTTGGCATCATCTTCGGTAATCTCGTTTTGTGTTGCGCATGGCAGCGCAACATCAACTGGGACATGCCAAGGGCTTGTGTTAGGCAGGAATGAGGCATTTACGCGTTCAGCATAATCACCAACACGCCCATACAGATGATTTTTAACTTCTGACAGGATTGCCAGCTTTTCTTTGGTAAAGCCCGCTTCATCAACAACCGAACCACTGGAATCAGAAACTGTGACCACCTTAGCACCTAACGCCATCGCTTTTTCTACCGCAAATTGAGCGACATTACCTGAGCCAGAAACAGAGACACGGAGCCCATCCAGCGACCGACCTGCATGTTTCAATACCTCTTCAGCAAAATAAACCGTACCATAGCCAGTTGCTTCTGGACGTATCAATGACCCACCAAAACTAATTCCTTTACCGGTAAAGATACAATCCGAACGATTTGTTAATTTCTTTACCATACCCGCCATGTAGCCCACTTCTCGGCCACCAACCCCAATGTCACCAGCAGGGACATCGGTATCAGAACCAATATGTCGAAATAACTCACTGACATAAGCCTGGCAAAAGCGCATAATCTCTCCTGGGCTCCTCCCTTTCGGATCAAAATCAGAACCGCCTTTTCCGCCACCCATCGGTAAGGTGGTCAGCGCATTTTTAAAAGTTTGCTCAAACGCCAGAAACTTAAGAATTGATAGATTAACCGATGGGTGGAATCGCGTGCCCCCCTTATATGGCCCGATTGATGAGCTATGCTGAATCCGGTAACCTCTATTGACTTTAACTTCACCATGGTCATCCACCCACGCAACCCGAAAGATAATAGCGCGTTCAGGCTCAACCAAACGATCGAGTACGCCA
>JAJFJI010000079.1 GCA_021774205.1 Nitrosomonas sp. | reverse complement strand
AGTAGCCTTACTTTCTTATGGCGTTTATTTAATGCTTATTACATCAAAAGGTCAAATTACCATACCCAAGAAATATAGAGATGCATTAGGTTTGTTGCCACATACGCATATCGAGTTTGAATGCGTCGGGGATGAATTGCGCATCAAAAAAGCAAAGCAGATTGTTCGAGGCAAAAGAATGATCGAATCGATGGTGAGAAAAAGCACGGTTTCTATGAGTACCGACGAGATTATGAAATTAACGCGTGGTGAATAATACCGGTTTTAATTGATAGCAATGTTATTCTGGATATCTTTACTAAAGATCCCCATTGGTTTGAATGGTCGTCATAAACACTTGCATATTATGCCGAGTATGAATTGCTCTACATTAATCCTATTATCTATTCTGAAATATCGATAAGTTTTGAACGTATTGAGGAATTGGAGCATGCTTTACCGAATGACTATATTCATCGGGAGAACTTGCCCTATGAAGCAGCTTTCTTGACTGGTAAGTGTTTTCTGAAATACTGGAAATCAGGTGGCGTTAAACATTCGCCGCTTCCAGATTTTTATATTGGCGCACATGCGGCAGTAAGAGGATGGAACATCCTTACCCGTGACAATGGCCGTTACAAAACATATTTTCCAACAATACGAATTATCGCACCATCATAAAAAACCAGAATCACATTTGTTAGAATTTACACAAAATTCTACGAGAAAAGATTATAGAATTTTATAATTGCTAATAATGTATATTATGTAAAATTGAAGCTGTGAGAAATAATTACAAAAGAAAATTTGAATTTATAAAAACGCTATTAAAAAGATACAAAAATCTACACCTGATTAATTCAAACTAACCCCTCACAAAAAATCACTAAATTCCAAATATCCCTATTCTTGATAAGTAATATCAACCTCTAAAATAAATAATAATCATAACGTTATTAGAAAAATGATCTTTACCAAAAATCTGTAAAGATTCAGCTTTTGGGCAAAAAAATGGAAGACTTAATAAAAAGTATCAGCACCCAAGAAATAGAAAGAATCACCGGCGAGAAACCAGAAAAAATCAAACGATGGAAAAAAGGAATTACAAAAATTCCTGAATCAGTAATTCGTTTGATAAAGCTATACGTAAATGGTGATGCTAGCGGTTTACTTGGCAAAGATTGGGAAGGCTACTATTTCAAAGATGATTTATTATATGTGCCAGAATGGCGGCGCGGATTTACTCCACATGAGATAAGAGCATTGTTCTGGAAATGCCAACAGATAGGAAGTCTTAACAATGACATAAACTTACTAAAACAAGAGCTAGAAAGACGTAATGAAGAATATAATTTACTTGAAATAAAAGCTAATTTTTACAAACGGCAAGTTATTCTTGAAAGTCAATTTGGAATGATGTTACAAAGAAGTTTTTTATAAAAAAAATTTGAAAAATCGTAGTAAGTTAATTTAAAGCAAGAAGTAAAAGAAAAAAACCAATAACTATTGAAATAATAGTAAACTGAGATAGAAAGTTTATGTATTTCTCCCTTTTATTATATAAAAATTTCCACGACCTACCAGCTTGATTTTTATCAGTATATGTATAAGGATCCTTGCTGTCTGCTGCATAATATCTCATATCATCCTCATATCCCTTTATTACATATTTTACAATTTTGAACACTATGAAATAAACGACAATTAATGTAAATATAAGCCCAGGTATATTCATAAAACAATACGATTTAACTTTGAATTAAATATAAGGTGTTGTCACAGCAATATCATGATTTGAACGCGCAGAAGGATTCTGCACACATTTAGGCCATTCCAACATCTTACGACCTGACCAAGTTTACATTATAAGCAATTCAGAAGAAAAATTATTGACAAAATGAACAGTTGGATTTATAGCGTTGATAACTTCTTTCTGCATGTATGTTTCGTGAATTAGACAAAGACCGACAAAGCAAACGTAAACATTCTTCATTAACACCTGAAATCAATCAGGCGTTTTTTTTTCCTTCTCTACGTAACGATAGTATTTACGCTTAATAGAATCATTACGCGTATAACGAGCAAACCAATAAAGATTATTCAGTTTTGAAAACATAATCAAAGAAATACCAATGAATTAAATATCTATTACATTATTTAATGCTAGATTTTTTATGTATATTCGGAATGTTAATACTCTTAAACTATGGATACCACCATGACTGAAATTGAAGAGAAATATAAGTATTTCGCCATTGATGAAAAGATGGTTGAAATGTTTAGTCATTTTTCAACAAGTAACTATGATAAGAATAATAATCAATCCAACCATGTTATTACAACTTATATAATCGACAAAACAGGAAAATACAACGTAATTAAGGAAAACAAAGATGCCAAATTGGTCTGAGTTACTAAAAGAAATAAATCAACTTGGTAGTCCTTGCGACATATTAAGAAGAAAATATGTCAAAACAATGTCAGATTTTACTAAAAGAAATGTTATCTGTTATTACAGCGGATGGCTACAAAAACCAGAAATTGGTCCAGCATGTGCAGTAAATGATAATGACAAAAATGGTCTTATGACCACTATTAACAATCTAGATGTTTCAAAAGGTTTAGATCTAATTCTACATACACCAGGTGGCGATATAGCAGCAACAGAATCAATAGTTGATTATTTATGGCATAAATTTAATGGTGATATTCGTTGTTTTGTGCCACAGATGGCAATGTCAGCAGGCACAATGATAGCTTGTTCTTGTAAAGAAATCTGGATGGGAAAGCAATCATCACTTGGTCCTGTAGATCCGCAACTTAATGGAATACCAGCACATGGTGTGATTGAAGAATTTAAAAAAGCATACGAAGAGATAAAAAAAGAACCTAGTAAAATTCCATTATGGCAACCAATAATTGCAAAATACCCCCCTACGTTTATTGGTGAATGCGAAAAAGCTGTTAATTGGTCCACATCCTTGGTAAAGGATTGGCTTGAAAGAAATATGCTCAAAGATTCTAAGAATAGAGAAAAGACAATTGAAAATATTGTCAAAGAGCTTATTGATCATTCAGTAAGTTTGGCACATAATCGCCATCTATCAAATAATAAATGCAAAGAGATAGGCCTAAAAATTAAGAACATTGAGGATGATCAACAATTACAAGAAAGTGTATTGTCTATCCATCATATTTATATGCTCACGTTAGACAGTACAGCAGCATTTAAGATAATAGAGAATAATTTAGATATTGCATATATTCAACAATCTCATCAATTTTTAATGCCTGCAATCCCGGCGCAGAGAAAGGAATCATAGGTTTAGTAAAAGAACTAAACATAAAAAATGATAAGGATTTTATTCAGTAAGATAGAAATAATGAACGCATTGGGTTCGCTATCTTTTGCCACGTTCCAGCACTCGCGGGCGATTTTTGCCCTCGCCCTGTACCCATTAAAGCGATAAATTTTGCCCTTTTAGATCAGACGGCCAACCATGCCGAACAGCCAACTCACATGAAGAAGCTGGAACGACAAGACGTTCAGCCGATAACCCATAACAAACACACTGGGTCTCATTCGCAACACAAGAACTTACAAGCGACCAGTCAATAGAACGAGAAACCAACTGAATGTCTTGAAATGCAGGTTCAGGCATAATAATTTCTTGAGATTCATCAGCTACAACAGCGGCAACCGGGATTAAATCCGATTGAAAATCCTGTTCAGACAAAATCATTTCTTCCTCTGCTTGCTCGGTTGAGCGATCTGCAAAAACCGATTGATAGGTATAATAGAAAATAACCGGCAAAGACAGAAATAATAGAAGCGTGACATAGAGTTGAAACGGTTTCTTTTGCTTTAACTTGGTATGCCCTTGCGCCGAGTGATAAAGGTCAAAGGATTGTGTGGGCACTTTATAAGGCGTTGTGACGGCTATATCACGATTTGAACGCGCAGAAGGATTCTGTACATATTCCGGCCATTCCAGCATTTTACGACCTGACCAAGTGGGCAATATATGTAAGTGCTTACTGACCTGGGCGATCACCGCCCTATGGATTAAGTTTGGTTTCTGCGTAATGATCAAAAAATCAATATTATGATGGCCATGCATCGCCAGATATTCAATATCATCCGTGGGTTTTGCAGTACCGGAAACAGGCCATAAACGCCACGCTTCATCAATAACAATCAAACAACCATTCGGAAGATTCAATAATTCATCTTCTTCAAGATCTTCGTTATACTGACGTTCAGACCATTTTTTTAGCCAGTCGTATTTAACTTGTATCGTATCCAGTTTTAGTTGCGGAATGCCACAGGTATAAACTGGCCGACCAGCTTCAATTGCTGGCTTGATCACATGCCAAACTGCATAGGATGTTTTCCCGCTTCTTGGTGTTGCTGTGAGTAAGGTAATTGTCATTTGACCACCCCCAATGATTTGCCGGAGCCTATAATGGCGCCAGCAACTAAAGCGCCGCCAATGATGCCAAACGCCTCACCAAAACCAGCCAATCCAATTATGGCCGCCGCAAAACCAGTGATGCCAGAATAAGCGGCTTGTGCCATACCAATGAGCGTATCAAGCAGCGTTTGAATAACGGTAAAACTTAAAACGCCGATACCCAAACCCGCTAAAACCTTGCGAGCCAAAGGGGCAACAGCAGCATCTAAAAATGAACCGATGGGAAATAACATAAAACCTCCAAAAGCATATTTAAGGGGGTGGATTAAAAGGGAAAACAACAGCTAGCAATGTACGCTTTTAACTTTTACCCGTTTACGCTGACTCCAGAACCCCTACGTTTGAAAAAAATAAATCGCTTTTTTCAAGCCTCGTGGCCCCCTTTGGAGATCAGCTACTGGTTAACTTTTTCTTGCCCGCAAAATAATGAATGCGCCCAATATAGAAGCCACAATCAAAATAAAAGGCTTTAACGCCTCCGCGAAATCGCAGAAAGGTTGGGTATCAAATTCAAAATTTCCGACAGACGTATTCATCGCAATTGGAGCCGGACAAGACCCGCCGCCCCAGGACGTGGTATTTAATGGTGCCGTCACTTCTTTTTCTTCTAATACTGTGTCAGTTACGTCATCAAAGGTAATATCATCCTCGGCAGGTGCTTCACTAGGTGGCGCTTCGTTAACCGTTGTTGATTGGTCGGTGATGTTGTTGTTAATGTCATAATTAATCACCGTTTTTTCTTCTTTAATATCAAAATTGTTCGGCGCATCAACAGTAGAATTATCAGTTAATGTGATGGTGGTGGCTTCTACTTGGGTTCCTATCGTATTGCCTGCGCTATCTTTCAAGGTCGTGGTTTTTTCACCAACGAGCGTATTAACCGGTGGAAAAGGATCAGGTGCAGAAACAGGAAGATCAAAACCAGAAGCATGCATTGGAGAAACAAATGCAGCATCATTCATCGATGCTTCACGGTCATCCCAATCTTGATCGGTTGGCGGTGAGCCAATAGGAGAACCCTGCAAAGCACAACCCCCACCCGAAGGCACATAATTTTCAGGACAACCAGGAACTTGAGATATTGGTGCAGTTAAAAAAGGTTCACCATTATTTAAAACTACACACTCAGTTTCATTACTTGATTCAATTGATTTTCCAGTAGACCAAAACTTAGAAACATTAACCGCTAAATTACAAGATGCAGCAGCAGAAGGCGCAGAAGAACCAGGGCAGGAATTAGCCGTACAATATTGAATCTGTGTATCGATCGTTAAAGGAAAACCTGCAATTTCAGGATCAGCGCCTATTTCCCAATCCCCAAAACCGTTATCACAGATATCTGAGGTACTACAAACTATATCCGCAATAGCCAAACCAACACCAACCGGACCTAAAACTTTTGCAACTGACTTAACCGCACCACCCAGCCTGGAAATATCTATATTTGCACTACGAGAAACCGTGACTGGAAAAGAGCGCCCCGCCGTGGGCGATTGAACCTTATACTGACCTTCATAAGTCAACGTATTGGAACTTAACTGGTTTGCAAAATCTTTTGAATTAATCCAGGTGCCAGCACTGTTACGGAAAAAAGGCGACTGTCCGGAGAAATCAGCCGCCGATGCAAGCACTGTGGATGAGCTAAACAAGAACAAAAAAAGAATCAGCTTAAGATGATCCATGATGCCCCCAGGATAGATACAAGAATGGCAGCGTGTGTGATTTCAATAATCATTGTGTAATCGCCTTATAAAGCACCTTAAACCCCCAAGCAATCACCCAAACCAGTACAATTTTCCAAGATAGCTCAACATAATCTGCGGTCAGGTCTAAACAATCAATTTGCGGTAAGGTCATGTTTGATACGTCAGTGGTTTGTGTGGATACGCTAAATGTCGAGACAACCAATTCAGAACCACTCACAACGCAAGAGGTAATCAGGTTTCCAGTGACATCAAAACAATCAGCCGCCGCAGCCGCTAAATACTCTGATTCGTTCTGAAAACAACGGGATTTGTAGAAATAATTCATGATCAAATGGGCAGCACTTATCTATCATCCAATGGAGGTCAACCAGTGCTAACAAGCACTGCCCAAAAGCTTATAGTGCTCTACGCAACCACTTGAATGCAGCAGCAGCCACCAAAACAGCAAATACAGCCCCACCGACAGTACCAACATCAGTACCAGCGGTCGTGATTGCCGTGGTGATTGCAGCATCGACAGCCGCATGAGAACTCCCGGCAACTAACATCAAACCAGAACCAACGGCAATTTGCTTGCCTGAGATGCGGTTCCATAAATCAACAGTCTTTTGTTTTGTAACTTCGTAACAGCGCTTCGCAGCGTTAATCACTTTATTAAACATTTTTAATACTCCTAGAAAATGGTGCGAAATTGCACCGCTAACAAAACTCATAACTTTGTTAACGTTGAATTCAGCCCTTAAAATAAATGCGTTGTTCAATTTCTTCAAAAATACAATCACAACAATCATCACAACTAGAATCTGCCATAACTTCATCACAAGGTCGTGGCTGGCCACAATAGAAACAACATGAACACTGTTCCATCCATTCATTAACCACATCTAAAGTCTGAGAACTCATTTGTAAACCTCTCTTATGCCAAAAGAAAAAGATGCAAAATGCACCCCATACACGATTTCTGCAAAATCGTGTATGAGTTGAACTTTACTGTTTTGCTTGCTGTGCCATCGCCACCGGCTTAATGGAATGCACGGTATTTTTACTGACATTTCCATTGGTTACACGGCGAAATTCAACCTCGCATATCAAAGGAAACGTATTGTGCATCAGTGCCTTCGCTGAATCCGCATTACCTAATGGGTATTTCTGTGTTGCTGTGCCTTTGCTTCTGCCGGTACTTTCATCTAAATACTCTTCAATAAAAACACTGCCTGAATCAATATTATTGTCGTCAATCTTGCCTTGATAAAATGTAATGCCGGTTACTTTTACTTTCTCTAACATGATCATTTCCTCTAAACACCACCTTGTAGACGCTTTACCTGAACCAGTGGTTAAAAATCCAGCGCGCAAGCCTAAAAATTAAGCGTATTTTTCTAAATACCAATCGGGGGCGGTTAATGCCGCGAGTTCTACCCTTTTTACTCTGGCTGGTAATATCTCAACATTGTTTGGAATTGAGATATCTATGCCGTATTCGAGTAATTTTTTTCTATGATTGTAGAAAGCGGATTTCTTTAATTCGATTGGATAACCATATTTCCAACTCACATACGTGGCCCGTAAATGTGGCGGAAGATCATTAAAATTTTCGTATTTCACAGTTTCTAACCTCTCTAATTGTGATCTGTTGAAATAAATATCTATTAGTATTGAATCCTTGATGGCACCTAAATAAGCAAGGCCATTTTGTATTAAGAATCTGGATTTAAGCGTAAATTCTTCACGTATAACACCAAGACTTTCACAAAACTCAATGACTTCATCAGCAACATGCTGACCGGATTTTTTTGATTTGTGCTTCTTGAATTCCGTGGTTTTGCAGTAGAGTTTTCCATACACGTATTTAGATCCCCTGCCGTATTCAACCGTTGCCCCGTTGACCGATAAGGAGCCTTTCTGCCTGCCGACATGCTGCCCAGCCATCATGCGTAAAAATGCTTCAGAATCGGTCATGGAACCGGTCACATAGTTACAAGTAATATCTATCCGGCTGACTCTTGCCCCTGACCATGTCCAGCCAGTATCCGCATATCGATGTAACTCGCCGCAGGTAAACGGCGGCAAACCTAACGACTTCAGCAGTTCATTGATGCGCCGGATGGATTCAGCAAATGAAAAGCCAAACAAATTGTCAGAGCGCCCATAGCGTGCGATATTCCCGGAAAACTCGACTTGATGGCCATCACATCTGATTTCTACCCGACTATCAAAAGAACCTTCCAGCCCTACTCTGGCATCAACGACATAATCAACTTCCCCATCCTGATCAATTCTGATCACTTGACCACCATTGATTACTGGTAACTCTTCAACATGCACTTGCCGAATGGTTAAATAATCAACAAAAACCGGATAAAGATTCATAATCATTTTGACTATTCCGGTCTGATTAATTATTGTGCAAATCCGACTGATTTTTCCACGCTGGTGGACTAACTTTACGTGTAACTGGTACGTAAAGTATTTTTTCGTTGGTTTGGCCGTTCCGGCGTTCGTCGTTCCTCCTCACTTCGGAACGATCCAAACCACTGTCAATATCTGATTTCTGATAGTCGTTATCCGTCATTGAAGAAAACGAATGATAGTTGCGCCATAAATCACCCATTTCTGTAAATTTCCCGTTTGAAGTTGCCGTATTAATGGCTAAATGATATGTATTCATAAAAATCACCCTAATTGACTTGTGGTATAAGGAAATATATGATTCGAATCGAACCAAACAAACACTGTGGTGTTCAATATAAAGAACACTACGGTGTTCATCAAGAAAACTTTAGGTAAAAATTATGAAAATGAAGAAATTTATAGAGTTGGGCGAAGAAAAAGCTGGAAGCCAAGCTAAACTAGCCGAAATAATTGACACCAGATATACCACCTTAGTAGCTGTTAAAGCTGGGAAAAAAAGCTTAACAACTGCCTTATGTATAAAACTGGCTCGCTATATCGAAGTGGATGAGTTGGAAGTGATTGCTGCAAGCAATCTGGTAATTGAAAAAAACGAAGAAAGAAGAAAAATTTTTGAAAGTTGCTTTAAGACCGCAAGAACAGCAGCGCTAGTAATTATGGGATCAACAACCCTTCTGGCCAGCAATAATGCAGTAATAGAGTTAGTTAGCTGTATATTATGTTAAATAGAAGGTGTAGAAAAAATTACAAAAGAAAAATCAATAATTTTATTGATTTCATAAAAAAACCTTTTAAGAAGTAACAAAACACCAAAGCCATTAATTCAAACTTTCACTTCATACAAATTCACATATAACTGAATATCCCTATTCTTGATAAGTAATATCAACTTCTAAAATAACTAATCATCATAATATTAATAAAGAAGTGATCTTTACTATAATTCTGTAAAGATTCAGCCTTTGGGCAAAAAAATGGAAGACTTTATAAAAAGTATCAACACCCAAGAAATACAAAGAATCACCGGCGAAAAACCAGAAAAAACCAAACGATGGAAAAAAGGAATTACAAAAAAACTCCTCTATCGGTAATTCGTTTACTAAAGTTATATATAAATGGTGATGCCAGTGGTTTACTTGGCAAAGACTGGGAAGGCTACTATTTCAAAGATGCTTTATTTTATGTGCCAGAATGGCGGCGCGGATTTACGCCACATGAGATAAGATCATTATTCTGGAAATGCCAACAGATTAGAAGTATTAACAATGAAATAAACTTACTAAAACAAGAACTAGAGAGACGTAATGAAGAAATTAATGCGCTGGAAATAAAAGCTGATTTCTACAGGCGGCAAGTTGTGCTTGAGAGTCGATTTGGTTTGATTCTAGAGAGAAGTTTTTAATAATCAATTCTGATCTGGCACTGCGCTAAATTAATCTCCATATGACCTGGCAGTCGGCTTTCGGCCCAGACTGTGTGAAAACTCTGAAAATTTGCCAAGTTAGGAAATTAGGGGTATCAAAATGCATTGGTCGTGGTGAGATCGTTTCTTATACGGCAATCTGAGAGGTCAAATTGCAAGTCCAAAAATTGAAGATGAGTT